>NZ_JAGQDD010000005.1:0-244373 GCF_018069845.1 Ideonella alba | reverse complement strand
ACCCTGGTCGTGCGTGACGACGGTACCTTCACCTTCACCCCGGCCAAGGACTACAACGGCCTGATCCCGCTCGCCACTTACACCATCTCCGATGGCCACGGCGGCTTCGACACGGCCAAGCTGATCCTGGGTCCGGACATCATCGACGTCAACGACGCGCCCAACGCCACCGACAACACCTACCAGGTCACCGAGGACACCGCCGTCAATGGCAATGTCATCACCGACCCGGTGGCAGACTCGGATGTCGACGGCGACACGCTGACGGTCACCGAGTTCGCCATCGACACCAACGGCGACGGCGTGGCCGAGACCTTCACCGCCGAGAGCACCGCGACGATCCGCAATGCCCTGGGTGAAGCCATCGGCACGCTGATCGTCCACGCCGACGGCCGCTTCACGTTCACGCCGGCGCCCAACTACGACGGCACCATCCCCGAAGCCACCTACACCATCACCGATGGCAAGGGCGGCTTCGACACGGCCAGGCTGATCCTGGGTCCGGACATCATCAACGTCGACGACCCGTCGGTGCTGGTGGCCGACTCGAACACGGTGCTGGAAGACACGATCGCCAGCGGCAACGTGCTGAGCAACGACAGCGACATCGACAACGTCCTGTCGGTGGCCAGCTTCGTGATCAACGGTGTCAGCCACAACGCCGGCGACACGGTGCAGTTGGCCGGCATCGGCAGCTTCCAGCTGCTGGGCAACGGCAACTACAGCTTCACGCCAGCCGCCAACTGGTCGGGCAATGTGCCGGTGGTGACCTACACCACCAACACCGGCTCGAGCAGCACGCTGGACATCCATGTGACACCGGTGGCTGACAAGCCCACGCTGGTGGTGAACAACCCGCTGACCAGCGGCTCCATCATCTTCAGCAACAGCTGGGAGGCGAACGTCAACAGCACCACCGACCAGACCAGCACCCTGAACGCGGTCACCAACTTCGAGGGTTGGACGCGCGTCGATACCGGCGAAATCCTGACGGGCGGCTCCAACGGTTACGAGATCTGGACCAACCGCGACATCCAGACCTACACGCCGAACGAGGCCGACAGCGGCACCTGGTCGTATCCGGTGGTGGTGGCGTCTGCGGGCAATGGTGATGACTGGCTGGAACTCAACGACGCAGGCAATGGGTCGAACGGCCCGCTGGCGCAGACCCTGGGCATCAGCCGCACCGTCAGCACCGCAGCTGGCCAGATCTACGAACTGTCGTTCGACTATGCGGGTCGCCCGGGCTACACCTCCGAGTACACGACCTTCGGCTTCTATGTCGATGGCGTGCTGATCAAGCAGTACTCGTCGACCAGTCCGACGGCCTACCTGGACTGGAAGAACGTGAAGTTCCGCTTCGAGGGTGATGGACAGGACCACACGATCGAAATCCGTACCAACCGCACCCTGACCCAGGTGGGTGGTCGCGGCGCCATGATCGACGACATCTCGGTGACGTCGACCGGCAGCGGCGTGGTCAATGGCAATGGTGGCACCTTCACCGGCGTCAGCCTGGCCAAGCACGTGAGCGCGGCGCTGGTCGATACCGATGGCTCGGAATCGCTGACGCTGACCTTCAGCGGGCTGGCCCAGGGAACCTCCATCGTCACCAGCACGGGCACCCACCTGGTCGACGCCAACGGCTCCATCACGATCAACGGGTCGGAACTGTCCTCCGCCGTGCTGCATCTGCCCACGACGATCACGGGTCACATCACCTTCAATGTGCAGGCCACGGCCACCGAAGGCGGCAATGGCTCAAGCTCATCGTCGGACATCGGGACCATTGACCTGAACATCGTGGGCCAGTTGACCGAGCGCGATCTGAACGGCGAGAACCTGAACAACATCTTCGGGACCCTCAACGCCGACAACCAGACCGGCACGGCCAACGCTGACCGCTTCGTCGGCAGCGACGGCAACGACACCCAGAACGGCAACGGCGGCAACGACGTGCTGGACGGTGGTGCCGGAACCGACGTGCTCAACGGCGGCGACGGCAACGACACGATCTGGGGCGGCCTTGGCAACGACACCATGACCGGCGGGGCCGGCAGCGATACCTTTGCCTGGACGCTGGCCGACCGCGGTGCCACGCATGTCGACACCATCACCGACTTCGACGCCGCTGCGGCGGCGTCCGGCGGTGACGTGCTGGATCTGCGCGACTTCCTGGTGGGTGAGTGGGTGTCGACCAGCGCGGTCAACAACCTGCAAAACTACCTGGACTTCGACACCACGACCACGCCGGGGACCACGACGATCCACATCAGCTCGATCGGCGGCTTCGTCAACGGGGTGTACGACCCGTCCAAGACTGACCAGACCATCACGCTGACCGGCGTGGATCTGCGCACGGCGCTGGGCCTGACCGGTGCCGCCACCGACGCGCAGGTGATCCAGGAACTGCTGAACCGCAACAAGCTGCTGACCGACAACGGGACCTGACCCGCAGCCGCCCCTTGCGCCCTGACCCTGCGGTCAGGGACCGACAGGGCCGACGCCTCCCAGCGAGGTGCCGGCCCTGTTCTTCTTGCGATGTGCGTCTTGGGTCAGCCGCCGATCGACCCTGGCGCGGCCGCGGTCCGGCCCCGTGGTCCGACCGCATGCTGCGACGATCAATGAAGGCGGCCTGGTGCCGCCAGGTGGGTCACCGGTGCGGCCGGCGACCGGGTCAGGCAGGCCGGTCGTTCAACAGGCGAGCCACCACGGGCCCGGTGACGCCGTCCAGCGCACAAGCCCACAGCGCCGAGGCATCGGCTTCATCGCTCACGCCCTCGGCGAACACCTGCAGGCCGATGCCGTGCAGCATGCGCGCGATGCTCTCCACATGCTCCCGGCGGGCCGTGTCGCTGCCCACGCCCTCGATCAGCGAGGCATCGAGCTTGACGAAATCGAGGCCGGCTTCCAGCAGCACGCCCGCATCACCCAGCTCATGGCCGGCATGTTCCAGGCCCAGGCGCGCACCGCGCGCGCGCGCCAGCGCGGCCAGTTCGCGCACCGCCTGCAGCTGCCGCAGCGCGCCGGACTCGGCCATCTCCAGCCACAGGCCGGGAGCGGCCTCGCGGCGCTCCCACAGCAAGGCCCGCAGGCTGGGCAGGAAGTCGGGCTCGGTGAGCGACCCTGGGCTGATGTTCACGGCCCGTGGCACGCCATCGTTGGCGATGGCCGTCAGGGCCTGGGTCACCGCGATCAGGTCGATCCGGTCCATCTGTTGCACGCGGCGCGCCATCGGCAGCCACTGTGCGGCGGGCAGCCATTCGCCACCCTCGTCGATCTGCATGCGCAGCGGGCACTCGCGGTGCACCTCGGACAGGTCGGCCGCCACCAGCGGGTACTCCACCAGGCGCACCCGCCCGGCATTGATCGCCGCGTCAATGCGCTGGCGCCAGGCCTCCTGGCCGAGCACCAGGCCCTCGCCCGAATCGTCCACCTCGACCGCGAAGGCGCCACGCGACTCGGCACGCGCCAGCGCCTGGTCGGCCGCCGCCAGCAGCGACGACACCGGGGCGGCATGCCACCAGCGCACCGCGCCCACCACGGCCGACGAATCCACCCCATGCTGACGCAGCACGCCACGCAGGCGCGCACCGACGTCCACCGCGGGCTCGCGCAGCGAGCCGGCATCCGGCAGCAGCATCGCGAAATCGGACCCGTTGAGGCGCCCCACCTCGGGCTGCGGGTTGCGCGCCGCCGATTCGCTCAGCGCCGCGGCCGCATCGCACAGCAGCGCGTCGGTGCCGGCGTGGCCCAGACGGCGGTTCAGGCGTTGCAGCTCGGTCAGCCGGATCAGCAGCAGCGCGCCCGAAGCGGGCCCGTCTTCGCTGCCCAGCACGGCCTTGAGCCGGCTGAGGAAATGGGTGCGGTTGGACAGACCGGTCAGCTCGTCGCAATTGGCCCGGCGGCGCAGTTGGTCGACCTGACCCGCCTGCTCGTCGAACATGGCCTTGAGCCGGGTGACCATGCCGTTCATCGCCCGGGTCACGTCGCGCAACTCGGGCACCTGGGGTTCACTGACGGTGACGAAGCGCCGCTCGGTGAGCGCCGCCGCCTGCGCCACCACGGCCTCCAGCGGCTCTCGGATGCGCCGCACGCCCGCCCAGGCGAGCGCGCCGGTCAGCAGGGCCAGCAGCGCGAGCAGACCGGTGGTGACCTGGGCACCGCGCCACAGTTGTTCATAGGCATAGCTGACCTGGCTGACCACCTCCAGCCGACCGATCTGCTTCCAGCCGTCGCCCACCTGCGAGACACCGGTCTCCGGCTCGATGCGCAGCAACTCGATGAACCAGTCCGGCGCGGAGGAGGCGCGCGGCTGCGCCACGCGGCTGGACAGGCGTGAGCCATCGGCCCCCAGCAATTCGATGCGCTGGTAGGCCCCGGTATCGAACTGCGAGGCCAGCATCAGGTCGATGGCCGTGCGGTCACCCCCCTGCTGCCCCAGTGTCAGGGCCAGGGCCTGGGCGGTGTCGTTGTTCTTGGCGGTGAGCTGCGTCTGCAGGTACTCGCGCGCCGTGCTCAGCGACACGCCCACCGCGCCGAGAAAGGCCACGGTCAGCGTGACCACCAGCAGGAGCCAGACTTGGCGGATCAGGGACATGCTTCCTCCGTGCCGGGGTTATACCCCGTCGGCGCGGTGACCGAGGCCGCCATCAGAAGCCCTCCTCACGCGCTTTTCTCAACACCGCCGCCCACCGCGACAGCCGCTCGGTGGCCGACCCCTTCACCGGTGACGACCCCACACCCTCCCAGATCGCCTCGGCGTTGAAGCTGAACACCGGCGTCAGGTCGGGCCGCGCCGACGCCGGCCGCAGGCCAGGGACCAGGTTGTCCAGCACCCAGGGGTCGGCGTCGGGCGTCGGATAGTAGGCCAGCACCATATGGGGCACAGCCAGGCCCAGATCCATGGCGCGGACATACACCAGTCGCAGTTTCTTTTGGGAAACGCCTGCAGCGACCAGCGTGAAATATTTGGCAATTGCGAAATCTTCGCAGTCGCCCGCACCCCGGGCCATGGTTTCCAGCGGGCTGGCCCAGTAATCGGTGACCCCGTACAAATCCAGGTCCGACCGGAATCCGATCCGCTGGTTGAAGAAATCATTCACGGCCGCGATGCGGCCGGGTTCGTCGCGCCCGGGCAACTGCTGCACCAGCTCCTGCACCGCCAGCGCATTGCGCAGCGCCAGCTCGCCCAGCGGCTGGGCGCCCCGCAGCAGGCGCTGGCTGTCCCAGGCCAGACCGGCGTCCACGCGCAGCGCCAGCAGCAGCGCCAGCAGCAGGCCGCCCAGGCCCCAGGCCAGCGATGCCGAACGCTGGCGCGAGAGCACGGGCAAACCATGGGGACGCGGATCCATCCCCCGACTTCGGCATCTGTGCGGGCGCTCTTGAGCCGGGATCGTGGTAGAAATGTGGCAACCCGACCACAAGCGGCGGGCTGGATGCCACGCCGCCCCATCACTTTCCCTGCCCCCCTAGGATACGAATGGGTTAGCTGCGTGCAGCTCCATTACATTCGGTCACCATCGTCGAACCCCCTAGTTCAGTCATGAAGCGAACCATCCTTTGCCTGAGTGCCACCGCGCTCGCCTGTGCCTCCGTCTTCGCACAAAATGCCGCGGTCAGCACCGCTGCCCAGAAGGCCATCGAGACCAGTCCCGATGTGGCTGCCAAGCTGAACGCGCTGCGGGCCTCGATGGACGAGGTGGACGTGGCGTCGGGCGCGCTGCGCCCCAAGGTCGACCTGAGCGCTGACGTCGGCCGCAACAACGACACCATCACCGGTCGCCTCGGCCCCGACACCCAGAGCCTGAACCGCACTGGCGTCGCGCTGACCGCCACCCAGCTGCTGTGGGACGGCTTCATCACCAGCAGCGAGGTGGGTCGGGCCCGCCACAGCAAGCTGGCGCGCTACTTCGAGTTCGCCGACGCCACCGAACAGGCCGCCCTTGAGGCCGGTCGCGCCACCTTCGACGTGCAGCGCTTTCGCACCCTGGTGACCCTGGCCGAGCAGAACTATGTGCAGCACAAGTACGTGCATGACCAGATCCAGTCCCGCGTGAAGGCCGGCGTGGCCCGGGGCGTCGACCTGGACCAGGCGGCCGCCCGCCTGGCGCTGGCCGAGTCCAACCTGGTGACCGAGAAGGCCAACCTGCATGACGTGACCGAGCGCTACCGCCGCATCGTTGGCGAGATGCCTCCGGCCGGCTCGCTGTCGGGCCAGGCCGTGCGCACGCTGCCGGCCACTCAGTCGGCGGCGCTGGAAGCCACCGCCATCAACAGCCCGGTGGTGTCGGCGGCGATCGAGAACCTGCGTGCGGTGAAGGAGCAGGCCTCGGCGCGCAAGGGCGCCTACCAGCCGCGCATCGAAGCCCGTGTGCGTGCCGGCGCCGGCCACAACTTCGACGGCGTCGAGAACCAGAAGCGCGACATCCTCGGCCAGATCGTGCTGAACTGGAACCTGTTCAACGGCGGCGCCGACGACGCCCGCCAGCGCCAGACCGCCAACCTGCTGAACCAGGCCCACGACCTGCGCGACAAGGCCTGCCGCGACACGCGCCAGACCACCGCCATCGCCTACAACGATGTCGGCAAGCTGGGCGAACAGCTGGCCTACCTGGAGCGCAACGTCGCCGCGATCGAAAAGGCCCGCGACGCTTACCGCCAGCAGTTCGACATCAGCCAGCGCAGCCTGCTGGACCTGCTGAACGCCGAGAACGAGGTCTACACCGCCCGCCGCTCGCTGGCCATGGCCGTGGCCGACCTGGAAGTGGCGCGTCTGCGCACGCTGGCCTCGATGGGCAATCTGGTCTCCGGCCTGGGCCTGTCGCGCGACGACGCCCGCAAGCAGGCCATGGGCAACGAGGAGTGGAGCGCCGGCGAGGACGCCGCCGCCCGCTGCCCGCTGAACCCGACCACGCTCAACACCACCTCGCGCGAGGATCTCGACGCCCGCGCCCGTGCCATGGTCCAGCCGTCGGTGCCCGCCGCCGTGCCGCCCGCGCCGATGCCGCCCAAGGCGGCCGATGCGCCCGCCACGATCGCCGAGCAGCGCCTGCGCGACTGGGCCGCGGCCTGGATGTCCAAGGACATCGAGCGCTACTACACCTTCTACAGCCCGAAGTTCGGCCCGATGAAGGCCAACAAGGACAAGTGGATGTCCGAGCGCAAGCGTCTGGTCACCAAGCCGGGCGAGATCACCGTGCAGCTGGACGACATCCAGGCCAAGACGGTGTCGCCCACCCGCGCCGAGACCACCTTCAAGCAGACCTACCGCTCGTCCAACTACAACGACGTGATGGTCAAGACCCTGACCTGGGAACTCTCGGGCAAGGACTGGCTGATCGTCCGCGAGACCAACCGCTGATGGCCGGCCGGCCTGCCCGGTCCGCAGTACAAGGGCGCGCCGTGTGGCGCGCCCTTTTTTCAGGCCGGGCGAGGCTGAGTGCCCCGTGTTTTTCGATAGACTCCGAAGACAGCGCCCAGGCGGGTGGTGGCCTGTGTCTGACAGCACGCGCCATCCGGTCGTTGCCGCTCTGGCGGCCCGAGGCCAGCGCCCCCCCATTCGCATCCGCTCCAGCACAACGATGAAGTCCTCCCAACGTCCGACCGTGGTCCGTACCCTGGGTGGCCTCGCCGCCGGCCTGCTGATGCTGGCCCCCGCCCTGGTGGTCGAGTCCGCGCTGGCCCAGACGGCCGCCTCGCAGCCGGCGACCGATGTGGCGGAAATCCAGCGCCTGATCAAGGACGGCCAGCACGCCCAGGCCCTGAAGATGATCGACGAGAGCCTGTCGCGCAACCCGAAGGATCCGCAGATGCGTTTCCGCCGCGGCGTGGCGCTGTCCATGCTGGACCGCAAGGCTGAAGCGTTGTCGGTGTTCCAGAAGCTGGTCGAGGATCACCCCGACATGCCGGCGCCCTACAACAACATGGCCGTCATCTACGGTGCGCAGGGCGAGTACGAGAAGGCCCGCGCGTCGCTGGAGCGTGCGATCCGCACCAACCCGGCCTACGCCACCGCCTACCAGAACCTGGGCGACGTCTACGCCCAGCTGGCCAGCCAGGCCTACACCAAGGCGCTGCAGCTGGACAAGAACGACAGCACCTTGCCGCCCAAGCTCTCGCTGCTGCGCGAGCTGACCGCCTCCAGTGCGCCGGCGGCGTCCCCTGCGCCAGCCAAGCCCACGCCGACCCCGGCACCGGCGCCGCAACTGCCCCCGCCGCCGCCCGCAGCAGCGCCGAAGCCGGCACCCGCGGTGCCGCCCGCGCCGGCGCCGGCCGCCAGTGTGGCTGCGGCGCCCAAGCCCGCCGCCTCGGTCGCCGCGGCGCCGGCCGCACCCAAGCCGACGCCGGCCCCGGCCAATGCCGAGGCCGACATCGAGCGCGCCGTGAAGGCCTGGGCCAGCGCCTGGAGCCGCAAGGACATGGGCGACTATGTGGCCGCCTACACCAATGACTATGCGGGCCAGTCCGGCTCGCACAAGAAGTGGGTCGAGGAGCGGCGTGACCGTATCGTCGGCAAGAAGTCGATCAAGGTCAGCGTCAGCGAGCTGAAGGTCAGCGTCAACGGTGACAAGGCCACGGCCCGCTTCCGCCAGAACTACGAATCCGACGCGCTGTCCACCAGCAGCCGCAAGACGCTCGAGCTGGTGCGCAGTGGCGGCAAGTGGCTGATCCGCCAGGAATCGGTGGGCGGTTGAGTCGCCGAGGTTCTCGTATCGCATGGTGATCAACCGCATCCGGCCCGCTCATCGGCGTGGCGCCGCGGCGCTGGGCGCTGCGGGTCTGGTGGCCACGGCCCTGCTGGGCGGCAACGTGGCATCGTCGCTGGTGCCGGCCGCGCCCGAACCGGCCGCCGCCGTCAACAGCACCGCCCTCCCCCTGCTGCCCAGCCCGGAGGCGGGGCGGCCGAAAACCCTGACGCCGCCGGTCAACCTGGTCGACCAGGCCGTTCCTGGCACGGTCCCGCCCGACGCCTTGCGCGGCTCGCCAGAGAGGCGCCTGATCGCGGTCTACCGGCTGCTGGCCTCCGGCCGCTACGAACCCGCGCTGCAGGCCGCCGAAGCCCTGGTGCGCGCCTACCCGAACTTCCGGTTGGCCCAACTGGTGCAAGCCGACCTGATGGTGGCCCGCTTCGAGCCGCTGCAGGACTTCGGCGCCGGTGCCCGGCAAGGCGCTGACACCGGTGAGCGCGGCGAGCTGACCACGCTGCGCGACGAGGCCCGGCTGCGCCTGAAGGCGCTGATCCAGCGTCCCCCCGAAGGCGCCGTGCCGGCCGAGTTCCTCAGCCTGCCGCCCAGCGTGCCCTTCGCGATCGCTGTCGACACCAGCGCGGCCCGCCTGTACCTCTTCGAGAACAGTCCGGCCGGCCTGCGTCTGGTCGACGACGTGTATGTCTCGGTGGGCAAGCAAGGCGTGGACAAATCGGTCGAGGGCGACCAGCGCACCCCGCTGGGCGTGTACTTCACCACCGACCGGCTCGACCCGCGCTCGCTGCAGGAGCGCTTCGGCTCCGGTGCCCTGCCCCTGAACTACCCCAACGCCTACGACAAGCTCAAGGGACGCACTGGCAGCGGCATCCTGCTGCATGGCGTGACCGCCAGCACCTACTCGCGCCCGCCGCTGGACAGCGATGGCTGCGTGGCCATGGCCAATGAAGACCTCACGCGGCTGGCCAGCCGCCTGCCCCAGCGTGACACCCCCGTGGTCATCACGCGTCAGATCCGCTGGGTCGAACCCGCCAAGCGGGCCACGCCCGAGGGCTTTCAGCAGACCTTTGCCCAGTGGCAACAGGCCCGGCTGCGCGCCGACCTGGCGCAGATGCGCGAGCTGTATGAACAGAGCGGTCCGCAGGATGGCGGCGCCGAGCAACGTTTCCGCGCCAAGGTGGCGTCCGCCCCGGAAGGCTTTGGCGAGGTCAGCGTGCTCACCTGGCACGACGACGAAGGCAAGCTGGTCGTGACCTTCAAGGAAGTCGGCAGCGGCCCCAAGGGCCGCGACCGGCTCATGCGGCAGTACTGGCGCGAGACGCGCAGCGGCTGGCGCATCGTGGCCGAAGGGCCGGTCCGCTGACGGCGCCTGCCGGCTGAACGCACAAGGGGCCCCTCAGGCCCCTTGTCGTGTCCGGCCGTTGCCGGTCTCAGCGCTTGCTCGGCGGCAGGTCAGTACAACTGCCGTGCGCCACTTCCGCCGCCATGCCGATGCTCTCGCCCAGCGTGGGGTGCGGGTGGATGGTCTTGCCGATGTCCACCGCGTCGGCGCCCATCTCGATGGCCAGTGCGATCTCGCCGATCATGTCGCCGGCGTGGGTGCCCACGATGCCGCCGCCCAGGATCTTGCCGTGGCCATGGGCCTCGGGCGAGTCATCAAAGAGCAGCTTGGTGAAGCCCTCGTCGCGGCCGTTGGCGATGGCGCGGCCTGAAGCGGTCCAGGGGAACAGGCCCTTCTTCACCTTGATGCCTTGCGCCTTGGCCTGGTCCTCGGTCAGGCCCACCCAGGCCACCTCGGGGTCGGTGTAGGCCACGCTGGGGATCACGCGGGCGTTGAAGGCGCTTGAGGCCAGTTCCTTGTTGCCCTGCAGTTCACCAGCGATCACCTCGGCGGCCACATGCGCCTCGTGCACCGCCTTGTGGGCCAGCATCGGCTGACCGATGATGTCGCCGATCGCGAAGATGTGCGGCACGTTGGTGCGCATCTGGATGTCGACGTTGATGAAGCCGCGGTCAGTCACCGCCACCCCCGCCTTGTCGGCAGCGATTTTCTTGCCGTTGGGCGTGCGGCCCACGGCCTGCAGCACCAGGTCGTAGGTGCCTTCGCTCTTCGTGCCGTCCAGGCCCTCGAACTGCACCGTGATGCCTTCGGGCGTGGCCGTCGCGCCGACGGTCTTGGTCTTCAACAGGATCTTGTCGAAGCGGCCCTTGTTCATCTTCTCCCAGACCTTGACCAGGTCGCGGTCGGCGCCCTGCATCAGGCCGTCCATCATCTCCACCACATCCAGGCGGGCGCCCAGTGTGCTGTAGACGGTGCCCATCTCCAGGCCGATGATGCCGCCGCCGACGATCAGCATCTTCTTGGGCACGCCCTGCAGCGCCAGCGCGCCGGTGGAGTCCACCACGCGCGGATCGTCGGGCATGAAGGGCAGGCGCACGGCCTGCGAGCCGGCCGCGATGATGCAGGTCTTGAAGGCCACGACCTTCTTGCTGCCGGTCTTCTCCTGGCCGGTGCCGGTGGTCTCTTCCACCTCCACATGGTTGGGGCCGACGAAGGCGCCGTAGCCGCGCACGGTGGTGACCTTGCGCATCTTGGCCATCGCCGCCAGGCCGCCGGTCAGCTTGCCGATGACCTTTTCCTTGTGGCTGCGCAGCTTGTCGATGTTGACGCTGGGGGCGCCGAACTCGACGCCCAGGTCGCCCAGGTGGCTCACCTCGTCCATCACCGCGGCCACGTGCAGCAGCGCCTTCGAGGGGATGCAGCCCACGTTCAGGCAGACACCGCCCAGCGTGGCGTAGCGCTCGACGATCACCACCTTCAGGCCCAGGTCGGCCGCGCGGAAGGCGGCCGAGTAGCCGCCGGGGCCGGCGCCCAGCACCAGCACATCGCACTCGATGTCCGCGCCGCCGCCGAAGCTGGCAGCGGTGGGCGCCACCACCGGGGCCGTTGCGGCCGGCGCCGGCGCTGCCACGACAGGGGTGGGGGCCGGTGCCGGCGCGGCGGCCGCACCAGCGGCCTCCAGCACCAGGATCACCGAGCCCTGGTTGACCTTGTCACCCAGCGCCAGCTTGAGTTCCTTCACCACGCCCGCGTGGCTGGAGGGGATCTCCATCGAGGCCTTGTCGGACTCGACGGTGATCAGGCTCTGCTCGGCCTTCACCGTGTCACCCGGCTTGACCAGGATCTCGATCACGCCCACGTCCTTGAAGTCGCCGATGTCCGGCACTTGCACGTCGATCAATGCCATGTGCAGCTCCCGGTCACAGCGCGATCCGACGGAAGTCGGACAGCAGCGAGGCGAAGTAGACGTTGAAGCGGGCCGCGGCGGCACCGTCGATCACGCGGTGGTCCCAGCTCAGGCTCAGCGGCAGCATCAGGCGCGGGGCGAACTGCTTGCCGTCCCACTTGGGCTCAATGGCGCTCTTGCACACGCCCATGATCGCCACTTCCGGCGCATTGATGATGGGGGTGAAGTAGCGCCCACCGATGCCGCCCAGGCTGGAGATGCTGAAGCAGCCGCCGCTCATGTCGGCCGGGCCCAGCTTGCCGTCGCGCGCCTTCTTGGCCAGCTCGGACATTTCCTGGCTGATCTGGAAGATGCCCTTCTTGTCGGCGTCCTTGATCACCGGCACCACCAGGCCATTGGGCGTGTCCGCCGCGAAGCCGATGTGGAAGTAGTTCTTGTAGACCAGCTGGTCGCCATCGAGCGAGCTGTTGAACTCGGGGAACTTCTTCAGCGCGGCCACGGCCGCCTTGATCATGAAGGCCAGCATCGTCACCTTGACGCCGGACTTCTCGTTCTCCTTGTTCAGCTGGACGCGGAAGGCTTCCAGGTCGGTGATGTCGGCGTCGTCGTGGTTGGTGACGTGCGGGATCACCACCCAGTTGCGGTGCAGGTTGGCGCCCGAGATCTTCTTGATGCGCGAGAGGTCCTTGCGCTCCACCGGGCCGAACTTGGCAAAGTCCACCTGCGGCCAGGGCAGCAGACCCGGGAACGCACCACCGGCAGCCGCCGGCGCGGCGGCCGGCGCCTTGGCCTTCTGGGCGGCCGTCTGCACGGCGCCAGCCATCACGCTCTTGACGAAGTTCTGCACGTCGTCCTGGGTGATGCGGCCCTTCAGGCCGGAACCCGAGACCTCGGCCAACGGCACGCCCAGCTCGCGCGCCAGCTTGCGGATGCTGGGGCTGGCGTGGGGCAGGCCGGGGGCGGGCGTGCCGGGCTGGTGGGCCGGCACGCTGGCAGCGGCCCCGGCCGGTGCCGCGGCGGCCACGGCCGGGGCGGCGGCCACCGGCGCGGCGGCGGCCGGTGCCGGTGCGGCGGCGGCAGGGGCGGCCACGCCACCAGCGCCTTCGAGCACCGCGATCAGCGTGCCGATGTTGACCTTGTCGCCCAGCGAGACCTTGAGTTCCTTGACCACGCCGGCATGCGACGACGGAATCTCCATCGAGGCCTTGTCGCTCTCGACCGTGATCAGGCTCTGCTCCACCTTGACGGTATCGCCCACCTTGACCAGCAGCTCGATGACGGCCACGTCCTTGAAGTCGCCGATGTCGGGCACCAGCACCTCGATGCGGCCGGCCGGCGCGGCAGCCGCCACCGGCGCGGCGGCCGGGGCGGCGGCCACTGGCGCGGCCACCGGTGCCACTGCAGCGGGCGCCGGCGCCGGCGCAGCCGCCTCACCGGCGGTCTCCAGCATCAACACCAGCGAGCCTTCGCTGACCTTGTCGCCCAGGGCCACCTTCAGCTCCTTGACCACGCCGGCATGCGACGAGGGGATCTCCATCGAGGCCTTGTCCGACTCCACCGTGATCAGGCTCTGTTCGGCCTTCACCGTGTCGCCGGGCTTGACCAGCAGCTCGATGATCGCCACGTCCTTGAAGTCCCCGATGTCGGGGACCTTCACTTCAACCAATGCCATGTCTTGTCTCCGTCGGGCCGCGCGTCAGGCGTACAGCGGGTTGATCTTCTCGGTGTTCAGACCGTACTTGGCGATCGCCTCGGCCACCTTGGCGGCCGGCACGCTGCCCTCGTCGGCCAGCGACTTCAGCGCCGCCACGACGATGTAGTGGCGGTTGATCTCGAAGTGCTCGCGCAGCTTGCTGCGGAAGTCGCTGCGGCCGAAGCCGTCGGTGCCCAGCACCTTGAAGGTCCGGCCCTTGGGGATGAAGGCCCGCACCTGTTCGGCGTAGTTCTTCATATAGTCGGTCGACGCGATCACCGGGCCCGGGTGCGGGTCCAGCTGCTGCGCGATGAAGGGCACACGGGCCGCCTCGGTCGGGTGCAGCAGGTTCCAGCGGTCACAGTCCTGGCCGTCGCGGGCCAGTTCGTTGAAGCTCGGGCAGCTCCACACATTGGCGGCCACGCCCCACTCTTCTTCCAGCAGCTTCTTGGCAGCCATCGACTCGCGCAGGATCGTGCCGGAGCCCAGCAGGTTGACGCGCGGTGTCTTCTTGGCGCCCTCTTCCAGCAGATACATGCCCTTGATGATCTGCTCTTCGGTGCCGGCCTTCAGGCCCGGCATCGCGTAGTTCTCGTTGAGCAGCGTCAGGTAGTAGAAGACGTTCTCCTGCTTCTCGACCATGCGCTTCAGACCATGCTGCATGATCACCGCCACCTCGTGCGCGAAGGTGGGGTCGTAGGAGACGCAGTTCGGGATCGTGCCGGCCAGGATGTGGCTGTGGCCGTCCTCGTGCTGCAGGCCCTCGCCGTTCAGCGTGGTGCGGCCGGAGGTGCCGCCCAGCAGGAAACCGCGCGCCTGCATGTCGCCAGCGGCCCAGGCCAGGTCGCCGATGCGCTGGAAACCGAACATCGAGTAGTACACGTAGAACGGGATCATGATCCGGTTCGACGTGCTGTAGCTGGTGGCCGCGGCGATCCAACTGCTCATGCCGCCGGCCTCGTTGATGCCTTCCTGCAGGATCTGGCCGGCCACGTCTTCCTTGTAGTACATGACCTGGTCCTTGTCGACCGGGGTGTACTGCTGGCCCTTCGGGTTGTAGATGCCGACCTGGCGGAACAGGCCTTCCATGCCGAAGGTGCGGGCCTCGTCCACCAGTATGGGCACCACGCGCGGGCCCAGCGCCTGGTCGCGCAGCAGCTGCGTCAGGAAGCGCACATAGGCCTGGGTGGTACTGATCTCACGGCCCTCGGCGGTGGGCTCCAGCACGGCCTTGAAGGTCTCGAGCGAGGGCACGGTGAAGCTCTCGTCGGCCTTGGTGCGGCGCTGCGGCAGGTAGCCGCCCAGCGCCTGGCGGCGCTCGTGCAGGTACTTCATCTCCGGCGTGTCGTCGGCCGGCTTGTAGAACGGGATCTTCGGCAGCTCGCTGTCGGGGATGGGGATGTTGAAGCGGTCGCGGAAGTACTTGATGTCCTCGTCGGTCAGCTTCTTGGTCTGGTGGACGGTGTTCTTGCCCTCGCCGGCCTTGCCCATGCCGAAGCCCTTGACCGTCTTGATCAGCAGCACCGTGGGCTGGCCCTTGTGGTTGACCGCCTTGTGGTACGCGGCATAGACCTTCTGCGGGTCGTGGCCGCCGCGGCGCAGGTTCCAGATGTCGTCGTCGGACATCTTGGCCACCATCTCCAGCGTGCGCGGGTCGCGGCCGAAGAAATGCTTGCGCACATAGGCGCCGTCATTGGCCTTGAAGGCCTGGTAGTCGCCGTCCAGCGTCTCCATCATCAGCTTGCGCAGCGCGCCGTCCTTGTCGCGCGCCAGCAGCGGATCCCAGTTGCTGCCCCACAGCAGCTTGATGACGTTCCAGCCGGCGCCGCGGAACTCGCCTTCGAGTTCCTGGACGATCTTGCCGTTGCCGCGCACCGGGCCGTCCAGGCGCTGCAGGTTGCAGTTGATGACGAAGATCAGGTTGTCCAGGCCTTCGCGGGCGGCCAGGCCGATCGCGCCCAGGCTCTCGGGCTCGTCCATCTCGCCGTCGCCGCAGAACACCCAGACCTTGCGGTTGCTGGTGTCGGCAATGCCGCGGGCGTGCAGGTACTTCAGGAAGCGGGCCTGGTAGATGGCCATCAAGGGGCCCAGGCCCATGCTGACGGTGGGGAACTGCCAGAAGCCGGGCATCAGCTTCGGGTGCGGGTAGCTGGACAGGCCCTTGCCGTCGACTTCCTGGCGGAAATGCAGCAGTTGCTCCTCGGTCAGCCGGCCTTCCAGGTAGGCGCGGGCGTACACGCCGGGGGCCACGTGGCCCTGGAAGTAGACGCAGTCGCCGCCGTGGTCCGGGCCTTCGGCGTGCCAGAAGTGGTTGAAGCCGGCACCGAACATGTGGGCCAGCGACGCGAAGGAGCCGATGTGGCCGCCCAGGTCACCGCCATCCTCGGGGTTGTGGCGGTTGGCCTTGACGACCATGGCCATCGCGTTCCAGCGCATGTAGGCGCGCAGGCGCTCTTCCACCTCGATGTTGCCGGGGCAGCGCTCTTCCTCGTTGGGCTCGATCGTGTTGACATAGCCCGTGGTGGCCGAGAACGGCATGTCCACGCTGTGCTGACGGGCTTCCTCCAGCAACTGTTCCAGCAGGAAGTGGGCGCGGTCAGGACCTTCCTTGTCGATCACGGCCTGGAGGGCATCCAGCCATTCGCGGGTTTCCTGGGCGTCCAGATCGGGCGGCAGTGCACCGGGACGGGCGTCGGGGCTGGCGGACATGGATTTGTCTCCTGTGAAGGTCCGTTTGGGGGATGTCGGATCGGCGCGAAGTGTCGCACAGGCTTTTGGAATTTTCAAATCGCGGACAATCATTTCATATTACGGAATTCGTGACGCATCTGGCCGATTCCGGACCGTGTCCCAGGTCACGCGGGCCGGATAATCCACACCGCATGAGCAAGCTCGCCGAACTTTCCGCCACCTACCGCTCGCGGCTGAACCGCCTTTTCGGACGCTGGTGGCGCAAGCAGTCCCCGGCGCGCCAGGACCGCTTCGCCACGATCGGCCCGCTGCTGTCGGTGCTGATGTTCCTGGCGGCCATCACCGCCGCGTCCTGGTACCTGCGCAACGAGGAAATCGAGCGCACCGCCGAGGCGCTGCGCCGCGACACCGAGGTGGCCCAGCAACAGATCCGGCTGCACCTGATCGAGAACCAGGAGCAACTGGTGCGCATCGCCCGCGAGCTGGCCACGCGCGACATCACCACCTCCGATTTCCTGGACCAGGCAGCCACCTTCCAGCGCGAGCGCCCTGCGGTGCGGCGCATCGCCTGGATCACCGCCCAGCGTCAGGTTCGTGCCAGCCAGGAACTGATGGGATTTGCGCCGCTGGTGGCCACCGACGGCGTCAAGACCGACCCCTCACTGCCCGCCCAGGGCCAGCCGATCGACGCCGAGTTCACCTTCCAGGCCGCCCGCGACAGCCGCCAACCGGTCTACTCGCACGCCTTCACCGATGCCGCTGGCGTGCCGGTGTTCCAGATCCAGGTGCCGCTGATCGACCGCGGCAACTTCAATGGCGTGCTCGCCATCGACTACGGCATCGAGGCCCTGCTGCGCCACCATGTGCCGCCCGAGGTCACGCGCCGCCACAGCATCGCCGTGCTTGACAGCGGCGGCCGCACGCTGACCAGCACCGTCACCGCGATGCCCGGCCAGCGCAGCAGCCCGCCCTCGCTGAGCTACGAGCTGCCGCTGGCGCCGATGTCCAACGGACTGGTGCTCAAGGGCATGGGCTACCGCACCTCGGTCGGCCTCATCGGCAGCACGCTGTTCTGGATGGTGGTGGCGCTGTCGGTGCTGACGGTGTGGATGCTGCTGGGCACCTGGCGCCATGTGCGCCGGCGCGCGCAGATCCAGGGCGCGCTGGTGCAGGAAACCAACTTCCGTCGGGCCATGGAGAACTCCATGCTGACCGGCATGCGGGCGATGGACCTGGAAGGCCGGGTCACCTACGTCAACCCGGCCTTCTGCGCGATGACCGGCTTCTCCGAGGACGACCTGGTCGGCGGGCGCCCGCCCTTCCCCTACTGGCCCAGCGACCGCATCGAGGAGAACTCGCGCCTGCTGCAGCAGGAGCTGCAGGGTCGCAGCCCGGCCGGCGGCATCGAGGTCAAGGTGATGCGCAAGGATGGCTCGGTCTTCGATGCGCGGATGTACGTCTCGCCGCTGATCGACCCCAAGGGCCAGCAGACCGGCTGGATGACCTCGATGACCAACATCACCGAGGCCAAGCGCATCCGCGACCAGCTCAGCGCCTCGCACGAGCGCTTCACCACCGTGCTGGAAGGCCTGGAGGCCGCCGTGTCGGTGATGTCGGTCCAGCACAACGAGCTGCTGTTCTGCAACCGCAGCTACCGGCTGTGGTTCGGCGCCGACGCCCAGGGCCATTCGCTGCTGGCCAGCAGCGCCGGCGACAGCGTCTTCCAGACCGAGGACGACGAGGACGTCGACAACCTCTCCGGCCTGCCCACCCATCCGCTGACCGAGACCAGCACGCAGCCGCACGAGGTGTTCATCGACTCGCTGCAGATGTGGTTCGATGTGCGCTCGCGCTATGTGCAATGGACCGACGGCCGCCTGGCCCAGATGCTGATCGCCACCGACATCACCGCCCGGCGCCGGGTGGAGGAGCTGGCGCGCCAGCAGGCCGAAAAGGCCTCGGTGACCAGCCGGCTGATCACGATGGGCGAGATGGCCTCGTCGGTGGCGCATGAGCTGAACCAGCCGCTGACCGCGATCAACAACTACTGCAATGGCATGGTCAGCCGGGTGCAGGCCGGGAGCATCAGCAACGACGACCTGGTGGCGGCACTGCAGAAGACCGGCCGCCAGGCCGAGCGCGCCGGGCAGATCATCCACCGCATCCGCAGCTTCGTGAAACGCAGCGAGCCGCAGCGCCAGGCGGCCCAGGCCAAGGACATCGTCGAGGACGCGGTGGAGCTGGCCGGCATCGAACTGCGCCGTCGCAAGGTCAACATCCACACCTATGTGGCCCAGCGCCTGCCGACGCTGCATGTCGACCCCATCCTGATCGAGCAGGTGCTGCTGAACCTGCTGAAGAACGCCGCCGAGGCGATCGACGGCGCCCGCATGCCGCCCACGCGGCGACACATCGAGCTGCGCGTGGCGCCGCGCCACACCGCCGAGGAAGGCGGGGTGATCGAGTTCAGCGTGACCGACACCGGCCCCGGCATCCCCGAGGACGTGCTCAGCCGACTGTACGAAGCCTTTTATTCGACCAAGGCCGACGGCATGGGCATCGGCCTGTCCTTGTGCCGCTCGATCATTGAGTCGCACCGTGGTCGGATGAGGGCCCAGAACCAATACAATGGCACGCATGTGACGGGGTGCCGGTTCGCCTTCACCCTGCCCGTCGACCTCAGCCAGCGCGCCGAGGCACCGCCGGTACCCGAAGTACCCGACGAGGCCGCGGCCGCCAACTCCAACGCTGCTTCCTCATGAGCCTGATCCCCAAGAAAGGTACCGTCTACGTGGTCGACGACGACGAGGCGGTCCGTGACTCCCTGCAATGGCTGCTCGAGGGCAAGGACTACCGGGTCAAGTGCTTCGACTCGGCCGAATCCTTCCTGTCGCGCTTCGACCCGCGGGAAGTGGCCTGCCTGATCGCCGACATCCGCATGGACGGCATGAGCGGTCTGGAACTGCAGGACCGGCTGCTGGAGCGCAAGAGCCCGCTGCCCATCGTCTTCATCACCGGCCACGGCGACGTGCCCATGGCGGTGAACACCATGAAGAAGGGCGCGATGGACTTCATCGAGAAGCCCTTCAAGGAAGAAGAGCTGGTCTCGCTGGTCGAGCGCATGCTGGACCAGGCCCGCGTGGCCTTCAGCCAGCACCAGGAGCAGGCCAGCCGCGACGCCCTGCTGTCGCGCCTGACCACCCGTGAGGCGCAGGTGCTTGAGCGCATCGTCGCCGGCCGCCTGAACAAGCAGATCGCCGACGACCTGGGCATCAGCATCAAGACGGTCGAGGCGCACCGCGCCAACATCATGGAAAAGCTCAACGCGAACACCGTGGCCGACCTGCTGAAGATCGCGCTGGGTGCTTCCCAGAAGGCCTGATCCGGCCCGACACCACCGAACGGGGCCTTGCGCCCCGTTTTGCATTCCTGATCCCTCCTGCACACACACCGCCATGACCGCCCAACTGATCGACGGTAACGCCCTCTCCGCCCAGGTTCGCGCCGAGGTGGCGCAACGCGCCGCAGCCCTCACCGCCCGCGGCCACCGCCCCGGCCTGGCGGTGATCCTGGTGGGCGACAACCCCGCCAGTGCCGTCTATGTGCGCAACAAGGTCAAGGCCTGCGCCGACGCCGGCTTCCACTCGGTGCTGGAGAAGTACGACGCCGACCTCTCCGAGGCCGCGCTGCTGGCCCGGATCGACGCCCTGAACAAGGATCCCGCCATCCACGGCATCCTGGTGCAACTGCCGCTGCCCAGGCACATTGATGACCACAAGGTCATCGAGACCATCTCGCCGGCCAAGGACGTCGACGGCTTCCACGTCGCCAGCGCCGGCGCGCTGATGGTGGGCGAGGTCGGCTTCAAGGCCTGCACCCCCTACGGCTGCATGAAGATGCTGGAATCCATCGGTCTGAAGGACCTGCGCGGCAAGCATGCGGTGGTCATCGGCCGCAGCAACATCGTCGGCAAGCCGATGGCGATGATGCTGCTGCAGGCCAATGCCACCGTCACCGTCTGCCACAGCGGCACGGCCGACCTGGGCGCCTTCACCCGGCAGGCCGATGTGGTGGTGGCCGCGGTGGGCAAGCGCAACGTGCTGACCGCCGACATGGTCAAGCCCGGCGCGGTGGTGATTGACGTGGGCATGAACCGCAACGACGAGGGCAAGCTGTGCGGCGATGTCGACTTCGCCGGTGTGCGCGAGGTGGCGGGCTGGATCACCCCGGTGCCCGGCGGCGTCGGCCCGATGACCATCACCATGCTGCTGGTCAACACGCTGGAAGCCGCCGAGCGGGCCGCCGCCTGACCCTGGGCCCTTCACGGACACCCTTGCGCGCCGAAGATCACGCCATGAACACCGACAACCCGCTGCTGCAACTCGACGGCCTGGTGGCCTATGACCTGATCCGCCCCGAGCAGGTGGCGCCCGCGATGACCCAGCTGCTGGCCGACGCCGAAACCGCGCTGGACCGCTGCGTCGGCCCGGATGTGGCGATCGACTATGACGCCTTGTCACTGTCGCTGGGCGTGGCCACCGAACGCCTGTCGCGCGCCTGGGGCGCGGTGGGTCACCTGTGCCACGTGGCCGACACGGCCGAGCTGCGCGCCGCCCGCGCGGCGCTGCTGCCCCGCGTCACCGAGTTCTACACCCGCCTGGGCAGCGACGAGCGCCTGTACGCCAAGTACAAGGCGCTGGCCGCCAGCCCGCAGGCGGCCACGCTCAGCGCGCCGCGCCAGTCGGCACTGGCCCACTGGCTGCGCGACTTCCGCCTGGGCGGCGCCGACCTGCAGGGCGCAGCCCGCACCCGCTACGCCGAGATCCAGGAGCGCAGCGCCGCGCTGTCGCAGGCCTTCTCGAACCACGTGCTCGACGCCACCGATGCCTTCGCCCTGTACCTGGAGCCCGCGCAGCTCGACGGCGTGCCGGCCGATGCGGTGCAGGCCGCCCGTGCCGCCGCCGAGGCAGAGGGCCGCGCCGGCTGCAAGATCACGCTGCATGCGCCCAGCTACCTGCCGGTGATGCAGTACGCCCACGACCGCGCGCTGCGCGAGCAGCTCTACCGCGCCTATGTCACCCGGGCCAGCGAGTTCGGTCCGCCCGAACGCGACAACGCGCCGGTGATGGCCGAATTGCTGCAGCTGCGCGCCGAGGAGGCCGCACTGCTGGGCTTCGCCAACTTCGGCGAGCTGTCGCTGGCCGCCAAGATGGCGCGCAGCCCGGACGAGGTGATGGCCTTCCTGCGCGACCTGGCCCGGCGCGCCCGCGGCCCGGCCGAGCGCGACATGGCCGAGCTGCGCGCCTTTGCCACGGCGCAGCTGGGGCTGAACGAGCTGCATTCCTGGGACATCGCCTATGTGAGCGAGAAGCTCAAGGAGGCCCGCTACGCCTTCAGCGACCAGGAGGTGAAGGCCTATTTCCCGCTGCCCAAGGTGCTGGACGGCCTGTTCTCGATCATCTCCTCGCTGTTCGACGTCACGATCACGCCGGCCGAGGCGCGCACCTGGCACCCGTCGGTGCGCTTCTACCGGCTGGAGCGGGCGGGTGCGCTGGTGGGCGAGTTCTACCTGGACCCCTATGCCCGCCCAGGCAAGCGCCCGGGCGCCTGGATGGACGACGCACGCGAGCGCTGGCTGCGCCCGGACGGCCGCGGCCTGCAGACCCCGGTGGCCCATCTGGTGTGCAATTTCGCCGCCCCGGTGGGCGACAAGCCGGCGCTGCTGACCCACGACGACGTCACCACCCTCTTCCACGAGTTCGGTCACGGCCTGCACCACCTGCTCACCCGCATCGAGGACATGGGCGTCTCGGGCATTGCCGGCGTTGAATGGGACGCGGTGGAGTTGCCCAGCCAGTTCATGGAGAACTTCTGCTGGGAATGGGACGTGCTGCAGCGCCTGACCGCCCATGTCGACACCGGCGAGCCGCTGCCGCGTGCGCTGTACGACAAGATGAACGCGGCCAAGAACTTCCAGAGTGGCATGCAGACGTTGCGGCAGGTCGAGTTCGGCCTGTTCGACATGCGCATCCACACCGAAGCCGATGCGCCCGGCCGTGTGCAGGCGATTGCCGAATCGGTCCGCGACGAGGTGGCGGTGGTGCAGCCGCCGGCCTTCAACCGCATGCCCAACACCTTCTCGCACCTGTTCGCCGGGGGCTACGGCGCGGGCTATTACAGCTACAAGTGGGCCGAGGTGCTGTCGGCCGACGCCTGGAGCGCCTTCGAGGAGGCTGGCGTGCTGGATGCCGCCACCGGCGAGCGCTTCCGCCGCGAGGTGCTGGAGGTCGGCGGCAGCCGCCCGGCGCTGGAGAGCTTCCAGGCCTTCCGCGGCCGCGAGCCCCGCATCGATGCGCTGCTGCGCCACCAGGGCATGGCTGGCTTGCCCGCCTGAGCGCCCTGCCCGACACTATGACCGTGCCCGCTTCCGCGCTCACCCACCGATGAACCACCGCCCCCTCCTCCGCCCGTTGGCGTCGCTGGCCCTGGCCACCCTGTGCCTGGGCAGCGCCTGGGCGCAGACCCTGCCCTATGAACTGCGTGAGGCCAGCAACCGCTACCCGGTGCAGCTGATCACCGGCAAGGATTGCCGCGCCTGCGAGCCTGCGCGCCAGTTGCTGGTGCAGCGCGGCGTGCCGTTCACCGAGAAGAAGGTCGACACCGCAGGGGACATCGCGGCGCTGCGCCACCTGACCGGCGCCACCTCGCTGCCGGTGCTGATCGTCGGTCGGCAGCAGGTGGTCGGTCTGGTGAGCCAGGAGTGGAACAGCTACCTGGACGCCGCCGGCTACCCCAAGGACAACCGCCTGCCCAAGAACTGGGCCCGCCCGGCCCCCGAGCCGCTGGGCCCGGCCGTGCCGCCGGCGCCCGCGGTGCCCAGTCCGGCGCCAACCTCTCCGGCGCCTGAGCCCACCGACGACCCGTCGCGGCCGAAGATCCGCTTCTGAGCGTCGGCTGAGGCCTGCTCAGCCCGCCACCTCGCGTGCGTGGGCAGGCGGCAGCCGCCCGGCCTGCCACCAGGCCAGCGCCAGCAGGCTGCTCATCAGCCACATCGGTGCCGCGCGGCTGGTGGCCCCGGCCAGCAGGCCGAACAGCAGCGGCATGCCGATCGTCGCCGCGTTGGTGGCCAGCATGCGCAGGCCCAGCGCCTCGCCATGGCGGGCTGCCGGCGTGACCTGGTGCAGCAGGGCCAGCACCATCGGCTGCACCGAGCCCAGCGCCACCCCCAGCACCGCCGAGCCCAGCAGCATGCCACCCACACCAGGCAGGAAGGCATAGACCAGGCACGTGCTGCCCGCCACGGCCATCGCCCACCGCAGCGCCCGGACCTCGTCCAGGTGATCGGCCCAGCGTGAAATCGCCAGCCGCACCAGGCTGGCCGCCACCGCAAAGCTGCCCAGCACCAGGCCGATGGCCGAGGCGCTCATCCCGCGCGCGTGGCCCAGCACCGGCACCACGAAGCTGTGGGCATCCCAGGTCGACGACAGCGCCAGGTTCAGCCCCACCAGCAGCACCAGCGGCGGGTGGCGCCACAGCGCGCTGCGCGTGCGCGCCGACGCCGCCGCTGCGGCCGGCGGCTTCGGGGCCAGGCGCGGCAGCAGGCGACCCAGCCACCAGGCCAGCAGCGGCAGGCTCGCGGCCAGCACGAAGCCGGCGCGGAACCCCACATGGTCGATCAGCAGGCCCACCAGCACCGGCGCCGCCGCATTCGAGATCGCCGGTCCCAGCGCCACCCAGCTGAACACCCTTTTCAGGTCGGACGGATCCCGCGCCATCAGCCCGGCCTCGCGCTGGATGCCCACCGCCGCCACCGCAATGCCGCCGCCGGTACACAGCGCCGCCCAGGCCAGCGCCAGCGTGTGCTGGCTCCAGACCGCGATGCCCGCCCCGGCGCAGCCCAGCAGCACCCCCACCGCCAGCGGCCGGTGCAGGCCGTGACGGTCGGCCAGTCGGCCGGCCCACAGGCTCAGGCCGATCGGCGCCACCGCGAACAGGGACAGCAGTGCACCGACCTGCCATTCCGGTGCGCCGCGGTGCAGCAGCAACAGGCTGGCGGTGACACGTGTGGCCGCCATCGCGGCATGCACGCAGACCAGTGCGGCGATGACGGCCCAGAAACGCTCGCGCAGCGCACTGCTCATCGAGGCCGTGCCAGCACCTCGGGGTTCAGCGCCGTGGGCGGCGTGCCGCCGCTGAAGAAGGCCAGCAGGTTGTCGGCCGCCAGCTGGGCCATGGCCAGGCGGGTGCGCAGGCTGGCGCTGGCGATGTGGGGCGTCAGCACCACGTTGGAGGCGGCCAGCAGGCCGGGGTGGACCGAGGGCTCGCCCTCGAACACATCCAGACCGGCAGCCGCCAGCGGGCCCTCGCGCAGCGCCTGGGCCAGCGCGGCATCGTCCACCACACCGCCGCGGGCGATGTTCACCAGCGTGGCGCCGGGCTTCATGCGGGCCAGCTCGGCCGCGCCCACCAGGTGGTGGGTCTCGGGCGTGTAGGGCACGACGATCACCAGGTGATCGGCTTCGGCCAGCAACGTGTCCTTGTCCACCCAGCGGGCCCCCAGCGCGGCCTCGGTCTCGGCCGGCAGGCGGCTGCGGTTGTGGTAGACCAGCTTCATGCCAAAGCCCAGCACGCCGCGCCGCGCCACGGCCTGGCCGATGCGGCCCATGCCCAGGATGCCCAGCGTCGCGCCGTGCACATCCTGGCCGGCGAACAGGTCCACGCTCCAGTAGCGCCACTGGCCGGCGCGCAGGAAATGCTCGCTCTCGGTCACCCGACGGGCCGTGGCCAGCAGCAGTGCGAAGCCGAAGTCCGCCGTGGTTTCGGTCAGCACATCGGGCGCGTTGCTCACCAGCACCCCGCGTGCGGTGCAAGCCGCCAGGTCGATGTTGTTGTAACCCACCGCCATGCTGCAGACCGCGCGCAGGCGCGGGCAGGCATCGAGCAGTGCGGCGTCGATGCGCTCGGTGGTGGCGACGAACACGCCGTCGCAGCCAGCCAGCCGCTCGCGCAGTGCCTCAGGCGACAAGGCCTGGTCGCTGTCGTGCACGTCCAGCAACAGCGACGCGGACAAGCGCTCAAGCACCGGTGCGAAGATTCGCCGGGTGACCAGCACGCGGGGACGTTGGTCCTTGTCGTCCATCACAGCACCTTGAAAGCGATCATCGCCACCACGGTGGGGCCCAGGGCAGCCAGGAACAAGCCGCCGGCATGGACCGCACCGTCCTCGAAATGCTTGCGCAGGATGGCCATGCCAGCCGGGTTGGGCGCGTTGGCAATGACCGTCAGACCACCGCCGGTCACGGCACCGGCGACCAGCGCGTACTTGAACTCGTCGCTCAGGCCATCCACCAGGGAGCCCAGGTAGGTCAGCGCGGCGTTGTCGGTGACAGCGGTCAGCGCCGTAGCGCCCAGGTAGATGGCGTCGGCATTCATGCTCATCAGCAGCGGCTGCAGCCACCAGGCCTGCAGCCCCCCCAGCACCACCAGACCGGCCAGGAAGAAGGCCACCAACAGGCCCTCGCGCAGCAGCAGGCGGCTGTCCTGGTGCTGCGGGTAGGCATTGGCCACGCCCATGAACAGCAGGAAGATGCCCATGAAGATCGGCGGATGGTGGGCGAACATCACCACGCCGGCCAGGAAGACCAGGTGCAACGTGGTGATCAGCCAGGGAATGCGCGCAGCGGCATCGGCCGCCTGGGCGTCGTCGCGCGGCATGGCCGACAACTCGCGCCAGAACAGCACCGTCAGCAGGCCACCATTGACCACCACCGCCAGTGCCGAACGCCAGCCAAAGGTGGCCAGCATGAACGGCAGATCCCAGCCCCACTTGGCCGCCACCATCAGCACCGGCGGGGCGGCAAAGGGCGTCAGCGTGCCACCGATCGAGACATTGACGAACAGGGTGCCCAGCGCGCCATACATCAGCCGCACCGAGATGCCCTGGCTGAAGAAACCCGCCGACAGCATCAGCGCACCCAGGGTCATCGCCGCCGGCTCGGTGATGAAGGAGCCCAGCAGGGGCACGACGGTGATGATGACCAGGAAGCGCCCAGCCCGCCCCGGCAGCGGCAGCAGCCTGGACAACAGCCCCACGCAGATGCTGGCCAGCGACAGCACCGGCCGCGTGGCGGCGATCACCATGATGGCGAAGACGAACATCGGCTCAGTGAAATTGCGCCCGTCGATGTAGCGCAGGGCGCTGGGCGAGCCTTCGATGGCGAACATGCAGGCCATCAGCACCATCGCCCAAAAGCCGAACACCACCTCGACCTCACCCAGCAGGTGCCACAGGCCCGCGTGGGCGGGACGGGTGTGCGCCAGATGCTCGAAGAACTTGGTCGAGAAGGTGTGGAGGATGGCCACCGCGAAGATCGCGGCGCCGATCCATTCCATCGTGCTGGCGTGCATGGGGAGTCTCGTCGAAGGGGCGGCCGATTCTAGGAGGCCGTCAATCCAGGAAGCGCGCAAAGCCGGCCACCGGCTCGCGCTCGGTGACCAGGCTGTTCTCGATGCGCTCCGGGTCGGCATGGCCCAGCGACATGCCGCAGACCACCATCTGCTTGGCGGCATCCAGACCCAGGAAGTCCTCGATCACGCGGTGGAACTGCGTGAAGGCCGCCTGCGGGCAGGTGTCCAGCCCGCGGGCCCGCGCCGCCACCATGACGTTCTGCAGGAACATGCCGTAATCGAGCATGCTGCCGGTGCCCATGATGCGGTCGATCGTGAAGATCAGGCCCACCGGCGCATCGAAGAAGGCGTAGTTGCGGCCGTGCTGCTCGTGCATGCGCTGCTTGTCGGTCTTGCCGATCTGCAGCAGGCTGTAGAGGTCCCAACCCACCTTGCGGCGGCGGTCGATGTAGGGCGACACCCACTGCGCCGGGTAGTAGTCGTACTCCTCGGTGTGACGTGCGCGCTCCTCGGGGTCATCAAAGGCGCTGCGCACGCGCCGGCTCAGCTCGGCCAGCGACGCACCGGTCAGCACATGCACCTGCCAGGGCTGCGTGTTGGTGCCCGACGGCGCGCGCGACGCCACCGCCAGGATCTGCTCGACGGTCTCGCGCGGCACCGGCGTGGGCAGGAAGGCGCGGATCGAGCGGCGGCTGGTGATGGCGGCATCGACCGCGGCGATGGACTCGGGGGTGATGGAGGTGGGCATCGGTCTCAGGTTCTCAGGGGTTCCAGGGCGGCGCGCAGAGCGTCCGGCAGGGGCACCGGGCGGCGGCTGTCGCGGTCGACATAGACATGGACGAAATGGCCGCTGGCGGCGCTCAGCGGCTCGCCAGCCGCAAACAGGCCGATCTCGTAGCGCACGCTGGAGCTGCCCAGGTGCGCCACGCGCAAGCCGGCCTCGACCAGCTGCGGAAAGGCCAGCGGCGCGAAGTAGTTGCAGCGCGTCTCGATCACCAGGCCGATCGTGCGGCCGGCGTGGATGTCCAGCGCGCCGGTCTCGATCAGGTAGCTGTTGACCGCGGTGTCGAAGTAGCTGTAGTAGTGGACGTTGTTGACATGGCCGTAGATGTCGTTGTCCATCCAGCGGGTGGGGACCGGACGGAACAGGCGGTAGCTGCTGCGGGCGTCGGGTTGCGGGCGGGCGCTCATCGGGCGGATTGTTCCACCGCGGCGGCGGCGTCCGTGTCGCCCGCGCGGCACCCACGGCCCCAGACTTGCCAGGATTGCCAGGCCAGCTCGATGGTGGTGGCCTGCAGCGCCACGGTGACCTCGATGTCGTGGCCGTAGCCGCCGGCCATGCTCAGCGCCACCGGGACCTGGCGCAGGCGCAGCCACTCCAGCACCCGGCGGTCACGCTCGGCCAGGCCGGCGGCCGTCAGCTTCAGCCGGCCCAGGCGGTCGCCCTCGTGCGGGTCGGCGCCGGCCAGGTAGAAGGCCAGGCCAGGTGGCTGCGCGGCCAGGCGGCACTCCACCTCCACCAGCGCGGCGTCCAGTGCCTCGAGGTAGGTTTCGTCGCGGCAGCCGTCGGGCAGTTCAACGTCCAGGTCGCTGGCTTCCTTGCGGAACGGGAAGTTGCGCGCGCCGTGCATCGACAAGGTGAACACCGAGGGGTCGCGGGCGAAGATCGAGGCCGTGCCGTTGCCCTGGTGCACGTCCAGGTCGATCACCAGCACCTGCAGCCCCTGGGCCTGGCGGCGCAGCCATTCGGCCTGCATCAGGCGCGCGGCCACCGCCACGTCGTTGAAGACACAGAAACCCGCCCCCTTGTGCGCATAGGCATGGTGGGTGCCACCCGCCAGGTTGGCCGCCACCCCCTCGGACAGGGCCTGGCGCGCGGCGGCAATGGTGGCGCCCACCGACCGACGGGAGCGCTCGGCCATCGACGGCGTCCAGGGAAAGCCGATCTCGCGCTGCTCGGCCGCCGTGGTGGTGCCTTCCAGCACGGCGGAGATCCAGCGCGGCTCATGGGCCAGCGCCAGCTCGCCCTCGCTGGCCGGTGGGGCCGGAATCAGGCGGATCTGTGGCAGGTCGCGCGCCACCCGCTCCCGCAGCAGCCGGTACTTGGAGACCGGAAAGCGGTGGCCCGTGGGCAGCGGCAGGACATGGTGGTCGGAGGTGTAGGCGTGCACGCAGCGATTCTGCGGCGTGCGCGCTGACCGGCGCCGGTGCGGGGTCTGGGCGACGCGACGGGGCTGGGTTAGAGCGATGCCCCTAGAGTTTGCTGCACCGCACAAAAAAGTGCTTGCAATCCTGCGGGTAGACCCGCATACTTCGTTCCATGCTGCAGTGCAACAAACACGGCAGCAAGTGTTCAACCCCCCTTAGGAGATTCACATGCTGACCGCTGAACAACTGCTCGCCGCCCAGAAGGCCAACGTCGAAACCCTGTTCGACCTGACCGGCAAGGCCTTCGAAGGCGTGGAAAAGCTCGTCGAGCTGAACCTGCAAGTCGCCAAGGCCTCGATGACCGAAGCCGCCGAGACCACCAAGGCCGCCCTGTCGGTCAAGGACGCGCAAGAGCTGATGAGCCTGCAAGCTGGCCTGCTGCAACCGGCCGCCGAGAAGGCCGCCGCCTACAGCCGTCACCTGTACGACATCGTCGCCGCCACCAACGCCGAAGTCGTCAAGCTGGCCGAGAGCCAAGTGGCTGACGCCCAGAAGTCGTTCACCGGCCTGGTCGACAGCGCCGTCAAGAACGCCCCGGCCGGCACCGAGAACGCCGTCGCCCTGGTGAAGTCGGCCATGGCCGCCGCCAACAACGCCTACGAGAGCGTGCACAAGGCTGCCAAGCAAGCCGCCGAAGTGGCCGAAGCCAACTTCCAGGCCGTGACCGCGCAAGCCGTCAAGACCACGCAGACCGCCACCAAGTCGCGCCGCGCCGCCTGATTCCCAGGCTGCGCCGACCGCCCTGCCCAGGGCGGTCCTCACTCTCTATCTGTGAAGGTTGTCTCCTCGGTACCTCCGAAGACTGGCTTCCAGGTACCCTTCAGACCCGGCCCCGCGGCCGGGTCTTTTTTTTGTCGGCGCGATCTTGTCAGCGCGTTCGTCAGCGCGCCAGGGCGGCCAGTTTCTGGCGGATCGCCGGCAGCATCGCCTGCGCCGCCTCGCGGCCCGCTTTCAATGCCTTCAGCCGCGCCGTGAAGTCGGTGCCGGCCACGCCGGTCAGCGTGGGGCGCAGCACGACGTCGGCGTCCTTCAGCTCCCACTGGTTGATGCTGCGGCCCATGATCGAGAAGGTCTGCAGCAGCAGGCGCAGCGCGTCGCCGGTGGCGCCGCCGTCCGGCGGCGTGGAGATGTCCACCGCGATCACCATCTCGGCGCCCATCTCCCGCGCATAGCGCACCGGCACCGGCGACACCAGGCCGCCGTCCACGTACTCGCGGCCGTTGATGCGCACCGGCTGGAACACCGCCGGCACCGCGCTGGAGGCCCGCACCGCCGAGCCGACATCGCCGCGGCGGAACAGGATGGGCTGGCCGTCGGCCAGGTCGGTGGCGACGATGCCCAGCGGCAGCTTCATCTGCTCGATCGGCAGCCCGCCGGTCTGCTTGCGCACATACACCGCCAGCGCCTCGCCCTTGAGCACGCCACGGCCCGGAAAGGCCCAGTCGGTCAGCGCCGATTCGTCCATGTCCTGGGCCATGCGGCCCAGGTCGGTGCCGCTGTGGCCGCTGGCGTACAGCGCCGCGACCAGGCTGCCCGCCGAGGTACCGGTCACCAGCTGCGGCCGGATGCCCTGCTCCTCCAGCACCTGGATCACGCCGATGTGGGCAAAGCCGCGCGCCGCGCCGCCACCCAGCGCCAGGCCCAGCACCGGCGGGCGCAGCACCCGGGGCGGGGGCGGCGGTGGAGGCAGCACCGGGGCGGGGGACGGTGCGGGGGCCGGCAACGGGGGCGTCGTCTGGCAGCCCGCCAGGCCCCCCAGGGCCGCCAGCGCGGCCCACTGCAGGCCCAGGCGGCGGCGCCGGTCGAGGATCTCGGTCATGGCGCGCATTCTAGGAAGGCGCCGCACACGGGCTGGCGTGGCTTTATATAACCGTCAGATATGTTCATCTGAAATTTGATTCGTTTTCAAACATATGCGTTTTCCCTAGAGTGCGCAGCCAGACCTCTTCCGCACCCGGAACGCCATGTACGCCTACACCGCCTTCGACCGCCAATTCGTCCGCCAGCGCGCCGCCCAGTTTCGCGACCAGCTGACGCGTCACCTGGCCGGCGAACTGCCCGACGACGACTTCCGGGCGCTGCGCCTGCAGAACGGCTGGTACGTCCAGCGCCATGCGCCGATGCTGCGCGTGGCCGTGCCCTATGGCGAACTGGCCAGCCGCCAGCTGCGCACCCTGGCGGCGATCGCGCGCGAATTCGACCGCGGCTTCGGCCACTTCACCACCCGCCAGAACCTGCAGTACAACTGGATCCCGCTGGACCGCGCCGCCGACGTGATGGACCGCCTGGCCGAGGTCGACATGCACGGCATCCAGACCAGCGGCAACTGCATCCGCAACATCACCACCGACGCACTGGCCGGCATTGCGCCGGACGAGGTGGTCGATCCGCGGCCCTACGCCGAGATCCTGCGCCAGTGGAGCACGCTGCACCCCGAGTTCGCCTTCCTGCCGCGCAAGTTCAAGATCGCGATCACCGGTGCCGCCGAAGACCGCGCCGCCATCCTGTGGCACGACATCGGTCTGCAGGTGCTGAAGAACGCCGAGGGCGAGGTGGGCTTCAAGGTCTTCGTCGGCGGCGGCATGGGCCGCACGCCGGTGATCGCCAGCGAGATCGCCGCCTTCGTGCCCTGGCAGCAGATCCTGGTCTACCTGGAAGCGGTGGTGCGCACCTACAACCGCTTCGCCCGCCGCGACAACGCCTACAAGGCACGCATCAAGATTCTGGTCAAGGCCGAGGGCCAGCGCTTCTTCGACGCCGTCCATGCCGAGTTCGAGAAGATCCTGAACGTCGATGCCGGCGGCCGCGAGCACATCATTCCGGTGGCCGAGCTCGAGCGCGTGTCGCGCCACTTCGAGGTTCCCGCCGGCGTGCGCCCGGCCGCCCCGGGCTTCAACCCGCACCGCACCGGCCCGGCCGACCCGGCCTTCCTGCGCTGGCTGGAACGCAACGTGTCCGCGCACCGCGTGCCCGGCTACCGTGCGGTCACGCTGTCGCTCAAGCGCGCTGGCCAGGCCCCGGGCGATGCCACCGCCGACCAGATGGACGCCGCCGCCACGCTGGCCGACCGCTACAGCCAGGGCGAGCTGCGTGTCACCCATGAGCAGAACCTGCTGCTGCCCTGGGTGCGCGAGGCCGACCTGCTGGCCGTCTGGCACGCCGCCAAGGACGCCGGCTTCGCCACCCCCAACCTGGGCCTGCTGACCGACATCATCGCCTGCCCCGGCGGCGACTTCTGCGCGCTGGCCAATGCCCGCTCCATCCCCGTGGCCGCCGAGATCACCGAGCGCTTCGCCGACCTGGACGAACTGCACGACCTGGGCGACATCGACCTGCACATCAGCGGCTGCATGAACTCCTGCGGCCACCACCACACCGGCCACATCGGCATCCTCGGCGTCGACAAGGACGGCAAGGAGTGGTACCAGGTCTCTGTGGGCGGCTCCGACGGTCGCGTGGCCAGTGGCGCAGCCACGCCCGGCAAGGTGATCGGCCCGGCCTTCGCGGCCGAGGAAGTGACCGACGCCATCGAGGCCCTGGTGCAGGTCTACCGCACCGAGCGCGCTGCCGGCGAAGCCTTCGTCGACACCATGCGCCGTCTGGGCACCGCGCCGCTGCGCGCCGCCACCGACGCGGTGCGCCACGCCACCGCTCAACACCAGCCCGAATCCGCCGAAGCCTGAGTGAGTCCGACTGCCATGCTGTTCATCCACACCCATGACGACCCCTGGCACCGCGTTGGCGGTGAAGACGGCCCGGTGCCCCATCCCCAGCCGGCAGCGCACCTGCTGCTGAGCCTGGAGCAGTGGCACGCCGTGCGCGACACCTGGCCGGCCGACCTGCCGGTGGGCGTGCAGTTGCCCAACACCGCCGACGTCGAAGACCTCGCCGCCGACCTGCCCCGCCTGGCGCTGGTGGTGCTGCACTTTCCCAAGTGGGTGGACGGCCGCGCCTACAGCCAGGCCCATCTGCTGCGCGCCCGCCTGGGTTACCGCGGCCAGGTGCGCGCCACCGGCGAGGTGCTGGTCGACATGCTGCCGCTGCTGCAGCGCACCGGCTTCGACGCCGTGCAACTGCGTCCCGACCAGAAGGAATCCCACGCGCTGCGCGCGCTGGGCCTGGTCACCGATCACTACCAGGGCGACGTGCACCAGCCGCGCCCGCTGTTTGCGCGAGTTGCCGCATGAGCACCACCTCTTCCCTGCCCTGGGCCGCTGCGCCCGCCGTCTCCGACGCCAAGGCCCTGTACGCCCGCCACACGCCCGGCTTCGAGCAACGCGTGGCCGACACGCTGGAGTGGCTGCGCCGCGCCGCCGCCGAGCACCCCGGCCAGGTCGTGCTGGCCAACAGCCTGGGCGCCGAGGACATGGTCCTGACCGACCTGATCGCCCGCCACCAGCTGCCCATCGCCATCGGCACGCTGCAGACCGGCGCGCTGCACGCCGAGACGCTGGCGCTGATCCCGCAGATCGAGCAGCGCTACGGCCTGAAGGTCGAGCTCTACGCGCCGCCGCAGGAATCGGTGGTGCATTTCGTGCGCCAGCATGGCGAGCAGGCGATGTACCAGAGCATCGAGCTGCGCAAGGCCTGCTGCCAGGTGCGCAAGCTCGAGCCGCTGTCGCGCATGCTGGGCGGCCGCAGCGCCTGGGTCACCGGCCTGCGCCGCGAGCAGTCGGCCAACCGCGGCACCATGCCGGCGGTGGAGACCGAGCCCAACGGCCGCGTCAAGTTCAATCCGCTGGTCGAGTGGAGCTGGAACGACGTCTGGCACTACATCGCCCAGAACGACGTGCCCTACAACGCGCTGCACGACCAGTTCATGCCCAGCATCGGCTGCGCCCCCTGCACCCGCGCCATCGCGGTGGGCGAGGAGTTCCGCGCCGGGCGCTGGTGGTGGGAAGACGAATCGGCCAAGGAATGCGGCCTGCACGTCAAGAAGCCCGAGGCCGAGCGCGCCCTGGCATGATGTCCGGATGACCGGACACGTGCTCTTCATCGGCGCCGGCCCCGGCGCCGCCGACCTGATCACCCGCCGCGGCTGGACCCTGCTGGGCACCGCCACGGTGGTGCTGGCCGATGCGCTGGCCGACCCGGCGCTGCGCGAGGCCGCGCCGGCAGCACGCTGGATCGACGTCGGCAAGCGCGGCTTCTCGCACGCCACCGCTCAGCACGAGATCAACCGCCTGCTGGTCGAACTGGCCGGCGCGGGCGAGCGCGTCGCGCGCCTGAAGGGCGGCGACCCCAGCGTCTTCGGCCGCCTGGAGGAAGAGATCGAGGCGCTGCAAGCGGCCGGCCTGGGCTACGAGGTGGTGCCCGGCGTCAGCGCCGCACAGGCCGCTGCCGCCGCCACCGCGCGGCCACTGACGCGCCGCGGCGAGGGCCGCAGCGTGGCCTTCAGCACCGCGATGACCGCCCAGCACGAGCTGCGCGTGGAGCGCCGCGCCGACACCGAGATCTTCTACATGGCCGGCCAGCAGCTGGCCGCGCTGGGCGAGCGCCTGCAGGCCGCCGGCTGGCCGGCCGATGCGCCGGCCTGTGTGGTCTCGCGTGCGGGCTGGCCCGACCAGCGCGTCAGCGACCACCAGGTGGGCACGCTGGGCCAGGCCCACGCACTGCATGCCGGCCGTCCGGCCGTGGTGCTGGTGGGCGTGGGCTCGACCCCGCTGAGCGCGGGACACACTGCGGCGATTGCGGGATATCACTCGGACCCCCCTGCCACCCTTTAGAATTGCGGGTTTGCCGTTGGTGCCTGCCCCCGCGCGGGATGGCATGAGCGACGGCCAGCGCCCCAGGCGCCCGCCTCCCATCATTCACACTCTGACCGTCGCCCCATGACCCACGTCGTCACCGAAGCCTGCATCCGCTGCAAGTACACCGACTGCGTCGACGTCTGCCCCGTCGATTGCTTCCGCGAAGGCCCCAATTTCCTGGCCATCGACCCGGACGAATGCATCGACTGCGCCGTCTGCATCCCCGAGTGCCCGGTCAACGCCATCCTGCCTGAGGAAGACGTGCCCGGCGACCAGCAGGCCTACATCCAGCTCAACGCCGACCTGGCCAAGAAGTGGCCCAGCATCACCAAGCGCAAGGCCGCGCTGCCCGATGCCGACCAGTGGAAGGACGTCAAGGGCAAGCTGGACCAGCTGCAGCGCTGAGCCCCCGGCGCCCCTGATCCCAGGCCCGCCGCGTGCGGGCCTTTTCACGTCTGGCACAATTCGCCTCGCGGTGCAGATTACTGCGCCGCATCCGCTAGGGGTGCTCCGAGCCGTTCACGGCTTCGGGGCTGAGAAAACACCCTTTGAACCTGACTGAGGTAATCCTCGCGCAGGGAAGCAGCCGTCCTTCGGCCTGCCGGCGTCCGCCCGTTCCAGGCCGCGCCGCCCAGGTCTCCCGACCAAGCCGCCTGCGCCATCACTGGACCTGTCCACGTATGGCTGACACCACCGTTCTCCGCCGTTTCCGGCACACCCTGCCCGCCCTCGCCGCCCTGGCCGCACTCGGTGCGTCGGCGCAATCCACCCAGGTCACCGTCACCGGCCGCGCACCGCAGTTGCCGGCCGACGTGGCTGGTTTTGGCGACGTCCCTGCCGAGCGCACGCCCATCGCCACCGTCACCGCGGGCACCACCGCCCTGCGCGACCAGGGCATAGACACCCTGGGCGAGATCACCCGCCTGGACGCCAGCCTCGGCGACGCCTACAACGCCCCCGGCTACTGGGCGCAGATGCGCGTGCGCGGCTACGCGCTGGACAACCGCTTCAACTTCCGCCGCGACGGCCTGCCGATCAACGCCGAGACCGCGCTGGGCCTGGAGAACAAGGACCGCATCGAGGTGCTCAAGGGCATCAGTGGCATGCAGGCCGGCACCAGCAGCCCCGGCGGCCTGGTCAACCTGGTGGTGCGCCGGCCGCGGGGCGACGCCACCACCGTGCTGCTCGGGGCCGCCGATGACGGCAGCCTGCGCGCCGCCGCCGACATCGACCGCCGCGTGGGCGAGGCCGTGGGCCTGCGCCTGACCCTGTCCGCCGACCGCCTGCGACCACTGCTGCACGACACCGACGGCCAGCGCTGGCTGGCCGCCTTGGCCGGCACCTGGCGCCTGTCGGCCGACCAGACGCTGGAGGCCGAGGTGGAGCGCAGCCACCAGGCCCAGCGCAGCGCCGCCGCCTTCAGCCTGCTGGGCAGCACACTGCCCTCGGCCAGCGCCATCGACCCCCGCATCAACCTGAACAACCAGTCCTGGGCCGGCCCGGTGGTGTTCGACGGCCACACCGCCAGCCTGCGCTACACCCAGACCCTGGCCGAGGGCTGGCGTGTGCAGGCCCACGCGATGACCCAGCGCCTGCGCACCGACGACCGCATGGCCTTCCCCTTTGGCTGCAGCAGCGAGAACACCTACGACCGCTTCTGCAGCGACGGCAGCTTCGACGTCTACGACTTCCGCAGCGACGGCGAGCACCGCGACAGCAACGCCCTGGCGCTGCGCCTGGACGGTCAGGCCCGCACCGGCGACTGGACGCATGCCTTGGGTCTGTCGGTGCTGGCCACACGCTACCGTCAGCGCATGGGGGCGCAGGCCTTCAACTGGGCCGGCGTCGGCACGATCGATGGCCAGGCCGTGGTGCCCGCATCGCCGGTGCCTGCCGATACCAACACCAACCGCGACGAGCGCAGCACCGAGTGGCAGTTCACCGACCGCCTTCAGAACGGCCCCTGGGGGCTGTGGCTGGGCCTGCGCCACACCGCACTGCAACGCGACAGCGTGCGCACCGACGGCAGCCGCGCCACGTCCTATGACCAGGGCTTCACCACGCCCTGGCTGGCCGCCACCTGGCAGCTCACGCCGCAGGACATGGCCTACGCCAGCTGGGGCCAGGGCATCGAGAGCGTGGTCGTGCCCAACCGCAGCAGCTACGGCGCCCAGGCCGGCCAGCCGCTGCCCGCGCTGCGCAGCCGCCAGGCCGAACTGGGCTGGAAGCATGAGGAGCGCGACTGGGGCACCTCGCTGGCCGCCTTCGACATCCGCCGCCCGGCTGTCACCGACACCGGCAGCGCCTACCTGATCGACGGTGCCGCCCGCCACCGCGGGCTGGAAGCCGCTGGCGAGACACGCTGGGGCGAGTTCAGCCTGCGGGGCTCGGCGCTGTGGCTGCACGCCGTGCGCGAGGACGCCGCCGATGCCGCGATCAACGGCCTGGTTCCCGAGAACGTCGCGCGCCGCGTGTTGCGCGCCCAGTTGGGCTGGCAGCCCGGCGCCCTGCCCGGCCTGCTGCTGCAGGGCTGGCTGTCGCACGAGGGTCCGCGCTACGTGCTGCCCGACAACAGCATTGAGAGCGGCGCCTGGACCACCGTGGGCCTGAACGCCCGCTATGGCTGGCGCGAGGGGGGCCGCGACTGGATCGCGCGCCTGGGCGTGGACAACCTGTTCGACCGCCGCGCCTGGCAGGAGACGCCGTTCCAGTTCGGCCATGCCTACCTCTACCCGCTGGCACCGCGCACCTGGCGCGCTTCAGTCCAGGTCAGCTTGTGAGAGTGCTGAAAATCTGCCTATAATCTCAGGCTTACCTGTTCCCCGATAGCTCAGTCGGTAGAGCGCCGGACTGTTAATCCGTAGGTCCCTGGTTCGAGCCCAGGTCGGGGAGCCAACCGTATCCACAGCTGCCTTGGCAGTTGCCCAGGTTGGCGTGCTGCAGGTCATGATCAAGACGCCGGTGTGCCACCGTATGCACCGGCCGACATCCAAGATCCCTTCCCCGATAGCTCAGTCGGTAGAGCGCCGGACTGTTAATCCGTAGGTCCCTGGTTCGAGCCCAGGTCGGGGAGCCAGACTGCCCAGCCCGTCGTGTCACCACGACGGGCTTTTTCTTGGGATCCGCCTCCCCAAGGCATCAGAGTGGCCCTGTCCCGGCGATCGGCCTAGCATCGGCCCACGCCACCGGGAGACCGCCATGCCCACCAAGAACGTGCAGATCGGCCAGCGCGCCGTGTCGCTCGACGCCCGCCCCGACCGCCTGGACCTGCGTGACCGCGCCTACCTGCCGCCGCTGGGCAACCTGCCCATGCAGTGGCCCGGCGATGCCGATGTGCGCGAGCTGCTGCCGCGCTACGCGCCGATGATCCTGGACCAGGGCGAGGAAGGTGCCTGCACCGGCTTCGGCCTGGCGGCGGCAATCAACTACCAGCTGTTCATCCGCGGCCTGGGCGGTCATGGCCCGTCGCCACGGCAGGTCAGTCCGGCGATGCTCTACCAGCTGGCCCGCCTGTACGACGAGTGGCCCGGCGAAGACTACGAAGGCTCCAGCTGCCGTGGCGCGCTCAAGGGCTGGCACCGCCACGGCGTGTGCCGCGCCGACCTGTGGCCACACGGCACCGACCCGCAGGGCCGCCGCCTCTCACCGCAGGAAGACCCCAAGCGCGCCGACGACCCCGAGCGCAACTGGGACGTCGACGCGCTGGCCTGCACCCTGGGCGTGTACTACCGGGTGGACGTGCGATCAGTGGTCGACCTGCAGGCCGCGCTGAGCGAGAACGGCGTGGTCTATGTCTCGGCCACGGTGCATGAGGGCTGGGCCGTGCCCAGCCGCAAGACCCTGACCAGCCACGCCGACCTGGTGCGCATCCGCACCGTCGCCCGGCCCAAGGACGCCGGCGGCCATGCCTTCGCGCTGGTCGGCTACAACACCGACGGCTTCGTGGTGCAGAACTCCTGGGGTGCCGACTGGGGCTCGCACGGCTTTGCGTTGCTGCCCTACGAGGACTGGGTGCTGCACGCCAGCGACGCCTGGGTCTTCACGCTGGGCGTGCCGCGTCTGGCGTCCGCGCCCGCCGCAGCGCCCGCCAGGCGCGGTGCCAGGTCCAAGCCGGCGGCCGGCACCGCCCCGGCCCGCCGCGCGCCGCGCTTCCTGGTGCCCACCGGCACCGGCGCCACCGCCGCCGCCAACGAGCGGCCCGCCGGCCTGGTGGGCGCCGACGACGCGCTGATGCGCCGCTACCAGGGCCTGCGCAACCGCGCCCACCAGCCGCTGGACGCCGACCAGGCCTATCGCCACACCCTGGTGCTGGACCGCGGCTTTCCGGTGCGCAACGACATCACCGCCGACAGCGCCGCCAGCGCGCTGCAGACCGCCGTGCTGACCCGGCCGCTGGCCTGGCTGAAGGCGCAGGGCAGCGTCAAGCTGATGGTCTATGCCCACGGCGGCCTCAACAGCGAAGCCGACTCGATCACCCGCATCCGCGTGATGGCCCCTTACGCACTGGCCAACGGCATCTACCCGCTGTTCATCAGTTGGCGCTCGGGCCCGATGGAGACCATCTCCGACCTGGTCGAGGAGCAGATGGCCCGCTTCGGCCTGGGCAGCCGCGGCGGCGCACCGGCGCGCGGCTGGCTGGACCGGCTCAGCGAAACCACCGACCGCATGCTCGAGCCCGCGCTGCGCGGCCCCGGCGGCGCGATGTGGGGCCAGATGAAGCTCAACGCCGAACGCGCCAGCAACGACGCCCAGGGCGGCGTGCGGCTGATGGTGGCGCAGTTGCAGGCGCTGAAGGCGCAGATCCCCAAGCTCGAGATCCACCTGCTGGGCCACTCCGCCGGCTCGATCGTGCTGGGCGCCATGCTGGATCGCCTGCACGAGGCCGGTCTGAAGGCCGCCAGCCTGCGCCTGTTCGCCCCCGCCTGCACGCTGCGCTTTGCACTGGACCACTACCGCCCGGCGGTGCAGCGCGGCACGCTGGCCGCCGACCGGCTGGCGATCCATGCGCTGTCGGACGCCAATGAACTGAACGACAGCGTCGGTCCCTACCGCAAGTCGCTGCTGTACCTGGTCAGCCGGGCCTTCGAGGACGTGCACAAGATGCCGATCCTGGGCATGGCCAAGGCCTTCGACCCCGGCTCGCTGGCCGCCGACCTGTGGTCGCAGGACCGCCGCCAGGAGGTGCTGGACTGGCAGGCCTTCTGGAGCAGCCTGGGTCAGGGCCAGCCACAGGTGTTGAGCAAGCCCAGCGTGTCCAACGGTGTCAAGGGCATCGCGGCCTCGCATGGCTGCTTCGACAATGCGGTGGACATCTACGCCCAGGCGCTGGGGGCGATCGTGTCGCCCCAGGCGCCCGTGGCGGTGAAGGTGGAGCGGCTGGACTACTGACGCCCCGAGAGGCTCGCCCCGGCCGGTGGGTCTGTCGGCGGCGGCGGCCCCACGCAGCGATCGGGCGGGCGCGTGCCCGACAATCGAGGCTGCCGCCCGCGGCCCGCCGATCCACGCCCCACCGAAGACAGGATACCCACCGATGCATTTTGACCAGGACCTCGACGCCTGCGGACTCGCCTGCCCGCTGCCCATCGTGAAGACCCGCAAGTCGCTGGCCGGCATGGCCAGCGGCCAGGTGCTGCGCGTGTCCACCACCGACCCGGGCTCGCTGGACGACATCCCCACCTTCGCCGAACAGACCGGCAATCCCCTGCTGGAGCAGCGCAGCGAAGGCGACCGCTTCGTGTTCTTCCTGCGCAAGGGTTGAGCATGTCGATCGAGAGCACGGTCGTTCTGGGCGGTCTGGTGTGCGCCATGGTGCTGGGCGCGGCCGCGCAGCGCAGCAACTTCTGCACCATGGGGGCCTTGTCCGACATCGTCAACATGGGCCACTGGGGCCGCATGCGCATGTGGGCGCTGGCCATGGCGGTGGCCATGGCCGGCACGGCAGCGCTGTCACAGGCGGGCCTGATCGACCTGACCCAGGCGGTGGCGATGCGGCCCCGCCTGCCCTGGCTGTCCTTGCTGGTGGGTGGTGTGCTGTTCGGCGTGGGCATGACCCTGGCGGGCGGCTGCGCCAACAAGAACCTGCTGCGCGCCGGCAGCGGCAGTCTGCGTTCGCTGGTGGTGCTGCTGGTGCTGGCGGTGTCGGCGAGCCTGGCGCTCAAGGGTCTGTTCGCGCAGTGGCGCGCACAGTGGCTGGACCCCGTGGCGCTGGACCTGGCCGCGCTGGGCTGGAAGGACCAGGGCCTGCCGAATCTGCTGCAGCAGGCCACGGGCCTGGCGCCGCAGCCGGCCGCCCTGGCCACCACCGGCGTGCTGGTGCTGGCGCTGCTGGTCTGGGTGTTTGCGGACCGGCGCTTCCGCAGCCAGGGCTGGCAGGTCCTGGGCGGCACCGTGATCGGCGCCTGCGTGGTGGCGGGCTGGTACGTCAGCGGCCACCTGGGCTTTGGCGAGAACCCCGAAACGCTGGAGATGGCTTACTTCGCCACCAATTCACGCGCGATGGAGTCGATGAGCTTTGTCGGTCCGCTGGCCTATGGCCTGGAGCTGTTGCAGCGCTGGACCGACCAGTCGCTGAAGATCAGCTTCGGCATCGCCAGCGTGCTGGGCGTGGTGCTGGGTGCGGCGGCGGTGTCGCTGGCCACCGGACGCTTCCGCTGGGAGGGCTTTGCATCGCTCGATGACCTGCGCCAGCAGCTGGCGGGTGCGGTGCTGATGGGCTTTGGTGGCGTGACGGCGCTGGGCTGCACCGTGGGCCAGGGGCTCAGCGGCGTGTCCACGCTGGCCATCGGCTCCTTCCTGGCGCTGGCCGGCATCATCGCCGGTGCGGTGACGACGCTGAAGTTCCTGCTGTGGCGGGCCGAGCGGGACTGAGGTCCCGCCACCCTCGGGTTTGACCTGAGGACAACCAGGGGTTTGATACCCTACGGTGTATCTGATACGATACCCATATGGGTATCAAGAACACCGCCGTTCCAAGCCGGCTCCGTCGCCGCCTGCTGCCTGCACTGGGTCTGGGCCTGACCGGTCTGCTCACCGGGGCCGCGATCGCCGCCACCCCGGTGCCGGTGATCCAGCTCAGCGCGGCCAGCGCCGGCCGCAGCCTGGAGATGTCCGCCACGATCGAGGCGCTGCGCCAGGCCACGGTGGCGGCCCAGGCCTCCGGCAACGTGCTGGCGCTGGGCGTCAAGGCCGGCGACCGGGTCAAGGCCGGCCAGTGGCTGGCCCGCATCGACGACCGTGAACCGGCCGCCGCGCTCAGCCGCAGCGAAGGCGGCGTGCTGCAGGCCGAAGCGGAACTGCGCAATGCCCAGGTCCAGGCCGAACGCACCCGCGACCTGCGCGCCAAGGGATTTGTCAGCCAGGCCGCACTGGACGTGGCCGAAACCCAGCTCAAGTCCGCCCAGGCCGGGCTGCAGGCCGCCCAGGGCGGCCGCCGCCAGGCCGCGCTGGCACGCGACTTCAGCACCATCACCGCGCCGTTTGACGGCGTGGTGCTGGCCACCCACCTGGACACCGGCGACCTGGCGGCGCCGGGTCGGCCGATCCTGACGCTGTACGCCCCCGGCGCGCTGCGCGCGGTGGTCCAGGTGCCGGCCTCGCGCTCCGCGGCCGCCCGCCAGGCCAGCGGCCGGCAGGTGCAACTGCCTGACGGGCAGTGGGTCACGCCGCTGCGCAGCACCGAATTGCCCACCACCGACCCGGTCTCGCAGACCGTCGAGTGGCGCCTGGACCTGCCGGCCTCTGCCCAGGCCACGCCGGGCCAGAGCGTCAGCGTGCGCTTTGACGGCGCCCCGACTGAGCCCACGACGCGTGCGCTCCTCATTCCGGCCGCGGCGGTGCTGCAGCGGGGTGAGCTGGAAGCCGTCTATGTGCTGCGCGACCAGCGCTTCGTGCTGCGCGCCGTGCGCCTGGGCAGCCGCCAGGGCCAACAGGTCGAGGTGCTGGCGGGCCTGAAGGCAGGCGAGCAGATCGCGGCCGATGCGGTGCGCGCCGGCCTGGCCGACGCCACGCCCGCCGCACGCTGAGGACCGCCGCCGTGACCGATCCCCGACCCGCCGACGCACCCATGGGCATTTCCGGCCGCCTGGCCGCGGCCTTCCAGGCCAACGCGATCACGCCGCTGCTGGCGCTGGTGGCGCTGCTGCTGGGCCTGTTCGCCGTGCTGGTCACGCCGCGCGAGGAAGAGCCGCAGATCAACGTCACGATGGCCAATGTGCTGATCCCGTTCCCGGGGGCCAGCGCGGCCGATGTGCAGGCGATGGTGGCCCGCCCGGCCGAGCAGGCGCTGTCGCAGATCGCCGGCATCGAGCACACCTATTCGGTCGCCCGTCCCGGCGTGGCCGTGCTGACGGTGCAGTTCAAGGTGGGCGTGCCGCGCACCGAGGCGCTGGTGCGCCTGTACGACGTGCTCAACGCCAACCAGGACTGGCTGCCCGCCGGCCTGGGCACGATGACCCCGATCGTGCGGCCCAAGGGCATCGACGACGTGCCGGTGCTGGCCGTCACGCTGTGGTCGGCCGACGCCCGCCCGGCGCTGGAACTGCAGCGTGTGGCCCACACGCTGGAAGCCGAACTCAAGCGCGTGCCCGGCAGCCGTGAGGTGCAGACCATCGGCAGCCCTGGCCGCGCGGTGGTGGTTGAACTCGATCCCTCCCGCCTGCGCGAGCGCGGTGTCGACCTGCAGCGGCTGCGCGACACGCTGTCCGCGGCCAACCTGTCGATGCCGGCCGGCCAGGTGGCGCAGGCCGGTGAGGATCGTCTGCTGGCGGTGCAGACCGGCGAGTTCCTGCGCTCGGCCGAGGATGTCGCCGACGTGGTGGTCGGCACCCACGCCGGCAAGCCGGTCTACCTGCGTGAGGTGGCCCAGGTGCGCGACGGCGCCGCCCAGCCCGGCCATCTGGTGTGGCACCTGCCGGGCGCCGCCCAGGGCGCCTCGGCGCCGGGGGCTGGCCAGGCGCTGCCGGCGCTGACGCTGACCGTGACCAAGAAGCCCGGCATGAACGCGGTGGATGTGGCCGCGGCCACCTTGGCCCGCCTGGACGAGCTCAAGGGCACGGTCATTCCCGAAGGCATCGAGGTCAGCGTCACCCGCAACTACGGCGAGACCGCGGCCGAGAAGGCCAACAAGCTGATCCAGAAGCTGGCCTTCGCCACCGCGTCGGTGATCCTGCTGGTGGGCGTGGCCCTGGGCCGGCGCGAGGCGGTGATCGTCGGCGCCGCGGTGATCCTGACGCTGACGGCCACCCTGTTCGCCTCCTGGGCCTGGGGCTTCACGCTCAACCGGGTGTCGCTGTTCGCGCTGATCTTCTCGATCGGCATCCTGGTCGATGACGCGATCGTGGTGGTCGAGAACATCCACCGCCACCAGCAGCTGTTCCCCGGCCGCAGCCTGCGCGAGATCATCCCCGGTGCGGTGGACGAGGTCGGCGGCCCGACCATCCTGGCCACGCTGACCGTGATCGCCGCGCTGCTGCCGATGGCCTTCGTCAGCGGACTGATGGGGCCGTACATGAGCCCGATACCCATCAACGCCAGCATGGGCATGGCGCTGTCGCTGGCGATCGCCTTCACCGTGACGCCCTGGCTGGCGCTCAAGCTGATGAAGCCGCACCACGGCGACCATGCCGCCCTCGCACCCGTGGGCGTCGGTGCCCGGCTCGGTGGCGTCTTCGCCGCCCTGCTGGAGCCGCTGCTGGCCAGTGCCCGCAAGCGCTGGCTGCTGGTGGTCGGCATCGTCGGCGCGCTGGTGCTGTCGGTCGGTCTGGCCCTGGTGCAGTGGGTGGTGCTGAAGATGCTGCCCTTCGACAACAAGTCGGAGTTCCAGGTGGTGGTGGAGATGCCCGCCGGCACGCCGCTGGAGACCACGGCCGCCGCGCTGCAGGACATGGGCGCCTTCCTGGCCATCCAGCCCGAGGTCACCGACCTGCAGGCCTACGCCGGCACCGCCAGCCCGATCACCTTCAACGGCCTGGTGCGCCAGTACTACCTGCGCGCCGACGCCGAACAGGGCGACCTGCAGGTCAACCTGGTCGACAAGCACCACCGCAGCGACAAGAGCCACGCGATCGCCCAGCGCCTGCGTCCGGCGCTGGAGAAGATCGCCGCCGCGCACGGCGCGCGCATCCAGGTGGTCGAGGTCCCGCCGGGCCCCCCGGTGATGAGCCCGCTGGTGGCCGAGGTCTACGGCCCCGACGAGGCCGGCCGCCAAGCCCTGGCCGCGCGCGTGGCCCAGGCCTTCCGTGCCACGCCCGACATCGTCGGCATCGAGACGACGCTGGAGGAGAACGCCCCGCGCGCCTTCCTGCGCATCCGCCGCCAGCGCGCCGAGGCGCTGGGCATTCCGGTGGCCGTGGTGGCGCAGACGGTGCAGGCCGCCCTGTCCGGGGCCGATGCCGCCTGGCTGCACGAGGACGGCGCCAGCAAGTACCCGGTTCCCGTGCGCCTGCAACTGCCGCGCAGCGCCCAGGTGGGCCTGGACGCCCTGCTGGCGCTGCCGCTGCGCGCCGGCAACGGGCAGCTGGTGCCCTTGTCAGAACTGGTGCAGGTGCAGCGCGGCGTGATCGACAAGCCGCTGTTCACCAAGGACCTGCAGGGCGTGAGCTATGTGTTTGGCGACATGGCCGGTCGGCTCGATTCACCGCTGTACGGCCTGTTCGGCATCCGCCCCCACCTGGCCCAGGCCGCGCTGGAGGGCACCGGCGGCGTTGCCGAGTACTGGATCCGCCAGCCCTCCGACCCCTTCCGCGGCTATGCGATCAAGTGGGACGGCGAATGGCAGGTCACCTACGAGACCTTCCGCGACATGGGCGCCGCCTATGGCGTGGGCCTGATCCTGATCTACCTGCTGGTGGTGGCGCAGTTCCGCAGCTACCTGACGCCGCTGATCATCATGGCGCCGATCCCGCTGACCATCATCGGCGTGATGCCCGGCCATGCGCTGCTGGGCGCGCAGTTCACCGCCACCAGCATGATCGGCATGATCGCGCTGGCCGGCATCATCGTGCGCAACTCGATCCTGCTGGTCGACTTCATCGAGCTGCAGGTGGCCCAGGGCGTGCCCTTCGCCCGCGCGGTGGCCGAGTCGGCCCGGGTGCGCGCACAGCCGATCGCGCTGACCGCGCTGGCCGCCATGATCGGCGCCTTCTTCATCCTCGACGACCCGATCTTCAATGGTCTGGCCGTGTCGCTGATCTTCGGCATCCTGGTCTCGACGCTGCTGACGCTGGTCGTGATCCCGGTGCTCTATTTCGCGGTCTATCAAGGCCGACACGTCCCCCAAGCCGCCACCTGAGCGGTCCCTTCACGCCTTCCGGAGACAAGACACCATGGCCCACATCGTCATCATGGGCGCCGGCATCGGCGGCATGCCCGCCGCCTATGAGCTGCGCGAACTGCTGCCCAAGGAGCACCAGATCACCGTCGTCAGTGCGGTGAGCTACTTCCAGTTCGTGCCGTCCAATCCCTGGGTGGCGGTGGGCTGGCGCCAGCGCGACGACATCGTGCTCGAAGTGGGCCCATTGCTGGCCAGGAAGGGCATCGCCTTCATCCCGCAAGCGGTCACCACGATCGACGCCCCGGGCAACACGCTGACGCTGGCCGATGGCCAGTCGCTGAGCTACGACTACCTGGTGATCACCACCGGCCCGAAGCTCAGCTTCGACGAGGTGCCGGGCGCCGGCCCGCATGGCGGTCATACGCACTCGGTCTGCTCGGTCGACCACGCCCAGGCCTTCTGGCGCGACTACGAGGCCTTCCTGAAGAACCCCGGCCCGATCGTGGTGGGCGCCATGCCCATGGCCAGTTGCTTCGGCCCGGCCTACGAGTTCGCCTTCATCGTCGACGCCGACCTGCGCAAGCGCAAGCTGCGCCACAAGGTGCCGATGACCTATGTGACCAGCGAGCCCTACATCGGCCACCTGGGCCTGGGCGGCGTGGGCGACAGCAAGAGCATGCTCGAGAGCGAGCTGCGCAACCACGACATCAAGTGGATCTGCAATGCCAGGACCACCAAGGTCGAGGCCGGCAGGCTGTTCACCACCGAGGTCGACGGCCTGGGCAACGTCTACAAGGAACACGAGGTGCCCTTCAAGCTGGCGATGATGCTGCCCGCCTTCAAGGGCGTGGACGCGGTGGCGGCGGTGCCCGGGCTGTGCAACCCGCGCGGCTTCGTCCTCATCGACGAGTTCCAGCGCAGCAAGGCCTACCGCAACATCTTCTCGGCCGGCGTGTGCGTGGCCATCCCCCCGGTGGAAACCACGCCGGTGCCCACCGGTGCACCCAAGACCGGCTACATGATCGAGACCATGGTCTCGGCCATCGCCCACAACATCGCCGACGAGCTGGCCGGCCGCCCGGTCACCGCCCAGGGCACCTGGAACGCGATCTGCCTGGCCGACATGGGCGACACCGGCGCCGCCTTCGTGGCCCTGCCGCAGATCCCGCCGCGCAACGTCAACTGGTTCAAGAAGGGCAAGTGGGTGCACCTGGCCAAGATCGCCTTCGAGAAGTACTTCCTGTCCAAGATGAAATCCGGCAACTCGGAGCCGGTCTACGAGAAGTACGTGCTCAAGGCCCTGGGCATCGTGCGGCTCACCGACCGCTGACCCCCCATTCGTCATTCCAAGGAGCTTTCCATGACCATCGAACGCTGGATCCGCGTGATCGCCGGCACCTTCATCCTGCTGTCACTGGCGCTGGGCGTCGAGGGCAGCCCGCTGTTCGTCAGCCGCTGGGCCCTGGCCTTCACCGCCTTTGTCGGCCTGAACCTGCTGCAGTTCGGCTTCACCAACGTCTGCCCGATGGTCTGGTTCCTGCGCAAGGCCGGCGTGCCCGAATCGGCGGCCGCCTGCCCGCGCTGAGCCCTCCAGCCCTGCCCCTGACACCTTCTTTCGGAAGCGACGACAATGGCGGCCGTGACCACCTCCCAGGCTCCATCGCTGGAGCTGTGTGCCATGTCCCAGCTGACCGACGAGAAGAACCGCACCGACCTGCTCAACCGCCTCAAGCGCGCCGAAGGGCAGTTGCGCGGCATCCAGCGCATGATCGAGGAGGGCCAGCCCTGCCTGGACATCGCCAGCCAGATGGCGGCGGTGCGCAAGGCGCTGGACAGCACCTATGTGCGCATGACGGTGTGCTTCATGGAGCAGGAACTCGGCAACCGGCTGGGCGACAGCGCCAAGAACCGCAAGCAGCTGACCGAGGTGCTGGAAGAGGTGCAGACCCTGCTGGGCAAGGTGCGCTGACGGCCGTTAGCGGCGGCCCTCGGCGTCGACGCTCAGCGCACACCCTGGGCCGGGCGCAGCCGCTGATCCGGGTCGACCGCGCTGTCCGGATCCATCTCGCTGGCCACCTGGGTGCACACCGCCCGGCACAAGGTGGCCACGCGTTCGCTCTGCAGGCGGTAGTAGATCTGGGTGCTGTCGCGCCGTTTGCCCACCACGCCGGCCCGGTACAGGGTGGCCAGGTGCTGCGACATGTTGGGCTGCGTGGTCTCGATTTCCTCGAGCAGCTGGGACACGTTCTTCTCGCCGTTGCACAGGGCGCTGATGATCTTCAGGCGCACCGGCGTCGACAGCAGCGAGAACAGCTCCGCCACGGAGTCAAACACCGTGTCGGCGTGGAGGCTGGGATCCTGTGACATGGCGGGTCCGAGGGCAGTTGAGCGTCATTGTATCGGTATGCACTGATGCGCGCATGCAGCCAGCGCCAAGCCACCCACGGGACCCTTCCCTCAGCGGATGAACCGGTAATGCCGCTGGTTCAGGACCGCCGCCACCGCGGTCACTTCCTCGGGGAACATCTGCAGCTTGAGCTGGGTGTTGCAGCCCTCCACCATGCCGCGCAGCGCGCCGGCGTCGCGGATCCGGCCCTGGGGGTTGTAAATGTCCTCGCCCCCGCTGCCCCCCATGTGGCGGGTGTGGCACTCGGTGCAGCGGTGCTCGGCGATCAGCTTCGCGCCAAGGGCCAGGTCCGCCTCCTTGAAGATCTCCGGGACCGCCGGCTCGGCGGCGCGCACCAGTGTCAGCGCCAGACTGCCGACAGCGGCGATGGCCAGCAGGGCCGGGAAGAATCGCGGCATGAGGTCTCCTCAAAGGGGTCCGCTGGCGCCGGACGGCTGGGCCCAGTGCGCCAGACCCTGTACGTCATCGTCGCTCATTTCGCCGGGGATCAGCTCGCGCACCACCCCCTGGCCGTCGATCACCGCGGTGAAGGGCACGATGCGGCGGGCGGTGACCAGCGCGCGCAGTGTCGCCCCCTGCGCGGTGGCGGCGAAACCCAGGCCGTGGCGCTGCAGGTGTTCGCGCACCGCCTCGGGTTGATCCTGGGTCACGCCCAGCACCTGCAGACCCTGACCGGCCATGCGCCGTGACAGCGTATCCAGGCGTGCGTTGTGGCGCTGGCAGTAGGGGCAGTCAAGGGTGAAGAAGCTCAGCACCCAGGCCTGTCCCGCCCAATCCTGCGGACGCAGCAGCCGCCCGTCGAGCAGCGGCAGCGGTGGCGGCACCAGCCTGTCGCCGCGCTGCAGCGCCCGGGCCGGTGCGGCGCCGGCCAGGCCGGTGGCGGCCAGCGCCAGCAGCAGGCCCAGGCGACGACGGGCCGGCACGGCGTTCATCGCTGGCTGGACTCCATCAGCAGGTAGGTGTTGTAGGCGTTCATGCGGTTGGCGGCCTGGAAAAGCGGCAGCTTCTCGAAGCGGCTCCAGTCGGTGGCGCGGTAGGCCTCGTCGAAGGGGTCCATGTTGCGGGCGGCCTCGCCCATGCGCTCGCGCAGGTAGACCAGGTAGTCCCGCGTGAGCTGCATGTCGGCGCGGGGCTCGGTGGACGCCGGCCCATGCCCCGGCACCACCACCGTGGGCTGCGCCGCCAGCATGCCGTCCAGGGCCTTGATCCAGCCTGCGCTGTCGGCCTGGCCGACAAAGGGCACACGCCCGCGGAACAACAGGTCGCCGGAGAACAGCACGCCGCGCTGCGGCACCGAGATGACCAGGTCCTCGGGCGTGTGCGACGGCCCGACCGGCCGCAGCACGAAGCGCGTGCCCCCGATGTCCAGCACTTCCTCGCGCAGGCTGCCATCCAGCCCCAGCCATCGATCGGCCGGCACCAGCCGGGTGTGTTCGTCGACCCAGGGGAACATCTCCTCGCGGCTGGACTGCAGGCGCAGCCGGGCGGTGTCGGATGCCAGGTACTCGCGGGCGCGCGCCTGGGCGATGATGCTCGCTCCCGCCGCCTGGAAGACCTGCAGGCCGTAGATGTGGTCGGCGTGGTAGTGGGTGACCAGCACGTGCCGCACCGGCAGCGGCGTGATCGTGCGGATCTGCGCCAGCAGACGCTGCGCCAGCGGTGGCGAGCCCAGCGCATCGATCACCACGACGCTGTCGGCCGTGATCACGAAGCCGGCATTCGAGATGAAGTTCTGATTGGCCGACGAGCCGAGCGCCGACTCGCCCTGCACGTAGTAGACGCCCTCGGCCACCCGCTGCGGCGCCATCTCGACGGTGACGGCCGGCGCCCCCTGGGCGCGCAGGCTGCGCGGCAGCCAGCCCAGGGCCGCGCTGCAGCCGCAGCCCGCCAGAAAGTAGCGACGTGACGACTTCAGGGATAACACCACATCAGCAATCAATGATATTTCGGACACTATAAGTCCGACACCGCATGCGCGCCAAGCCCCGCGTGCGGCCCCCTGCCCCCGGAGACAACACCCATGACCCCACGCCCCCTGTTGGCGGCCCTGCTGCTGATGCTGGCGGTGCCGGCTGTCGCCAAGGACCCCACGACGCTGCGCACCCGCTCGCTGGCAGCCACCTGCGCCCACTGCCATGGCACCGACGGCCACGCCGTCCAGGGCGAAGCCCTGATCAAGCTCGCCGGGCTGCCGCAGGACTACATCCTGAGCCAGCTGATGGCCTTCCGCAGCGGCCAGCGGCCCGCCACCATCATGCACCAGATCACCAGGGGCTACTCGCAGGAGCAGCTCGAGACCCTGGCGGTCTATTTCTCCAAGCAGAAGCCCTGAGGGAGGTGCTCATGATGCAACGCAGACAACTCCTGGCCGGCCTGGTGGCTGGCAGCGCACTGGGCGTGGCCGGCTGCGCGTCGGTCGGCTCGGCGAACAAGGCCAAGGTGCTGGTGGTGGGCGGTGGCTACGGTGGCGCAACGGTGTCCAAGTACATCCGCCTGCTGTCCGATTACAGCATCGACGTGATGATGGTCGAGCCCAGCGCGGCCTTTGTCTCCTGCCCGGTGTCCAACCTGGTGATCGCCGGCATGAAGACCATGGCCGACATCACCAACCCCTACACCGGCCTGTCCAGCAGGCATGGCGTGCGCGTGGTGCAGGACAGGGTGGCCTCGGTCGATCCGGCCAGGAAGACCGCGACCCTGGCTTCTGGTGGCTCGGTGAGCTATGACAAGCTGGTGCTGGCCCCCGGCATCGACTTCATGTGGGAGCAGATCGAGGGCCTGCAGGCCGCCCACGCCGCGGGCGACGTGCTGCACGCCTGGAAGGCCGGCCCCGAGACCATGGCACTGCGCCGGCAGCTCGAGTCGATGCGCGACGGCGGCGTGTTCGCCATCAGCATCCCCGAGGCGCCCTACCGCTGCCCCCCCGGCCCCTACGAGCGCGCCAGCGTGGTGGCGGCCTACCTCAAGCAGCACAAGCCGCGGTCCAAGGTGCTGATCCTGGACGCCAACCAGGACGTGACCTCCAAGGGCCCGCTGTTCAAGAAGGCCTGGGCCGAGATCTACGGCCCGATGGTGGAGTACCGGCCGCAGCACAAGGCGGTGTCGGTGGACGGCAAGAGCCGCACGCTGAAGTTTGACGTGCAGGACGACGTCAAGGCCGACGTGCTGAACGTGCTGCCGGTGATGCGTGCCGGCAAGCTGGCGGTGGACACCGGTCTGGCCAACGCCAACGGCCGCTGGTGCCACACCAACTTCCTGACCTTCGAGTCGACGGCCGCCAAGGACATCCATGTCATCGGCGACGCGATCCAGGTGGCCCAGGGCATGCCCAAGTCCGGCCACATGGCCAACTCGCACGCCAAGGTCACCGCCGCCGCCATCGTGGCCGAGCTGCAGGGCATGGAAGTCAACCCGCACCCGATGCTGACCAACGTCTGCATGAGCTATGTCGACGCCACCCACGTGATCCACGTGGCCAGCGTGCACGAGTACCAGGCGCCGAAGAAGAGCTTCTTCACGATTGGCGGCTCGGGCGGCGTCTCCGATGTGCGCTCCGACCTGGAAGGCCGCTACGCCGAGGCCTGGGCGAAGAACATCTGGGCCGACGTGCTCGGTTGACGGCGGCCGCGGTGCCCGGGCCTGACCAAGGTCAAGGGCCGGGCAGGGTCACGGGCTCATCATCGCCGCATCAGCACACACGGATGCGCCGCCGGACGAGCCCGCCATGTTCCTCGAATCCCTGATCGCCCAGGTGGGCGAGATGTGGGCCATCACGCTGGCCGGCGCGGCCATCGGCGTGCTGTTCGGCTTCTTCGCCCACCGCTCGCGCTTTTGCATGCGCTCGGCGGTGATCGAGTTTTCGCGCGGCACCCGCGAGGGCAAGCTGACCGTCTGGCTGTTCACCTTCTCCACCGCCGTCATCGCCACCCAGGCCTTCATCCTGGCCGGCTGGCTGGATGTCAGCGATGCCCGTCAGCTCTCCGCCCGCGGCAGCCTGTCCGGCGCCATCGTGGGCGGTGCGATGTTCGGTGCCGGCATGATCCTGGCGCGCGGCTGCTCCAGCCGCCTGCTGGTGCTGGCGGCACAGGGCAACCTGCGTGCCCTGCTCTCGGGCCTGGTGTTCGCCGTGACGGCGCAATCGGCGCTGTCGGGTCTGATGTCACCGCTGCGCCTGGAGATCGCCGGATGGTGGACCATCGAAGGCGGCTCGGCCCGTGACCTGCTGGCCTGGCTGGGCTGGAACCACACGATCGGCGTCGTCTTCGGTGGCGTGTGGCTGCTGGCGGCACTGGTGTGGGCCTGGCGCCAGCAGGTGCGCTTCTGGGGCTGGTTCGGCGCGATCGGCGTGGGCCTGATGGTGGCCGTGGCCTGGCTGACCACCTGGGCCCTGTCGCGCCAGGCCTTTGATCTGGTGATCCCGGTGCAGAGCCTGTCCTTCACCGGCCCGGCCGCCGACACCCTGATGCTGGTGCTCTCGCCACCCGGCCACGCGCTGAAATTCGACCTGGGTCTGGTACCGGGCGTGGCCCTGGGCTCCCTGGTGTCGGCCCTGCTGTGGCGCGAGTGGACGCTGGAGGGCTTCAAGGATGGCCAGTCCATGCGCCGCTACATCGCCGGCGCCATGCTGATGGGCTTTGGCGGCATGCTGGCCGGCGGTTGTGCGGTGGGTGCCGGCGTGTCAGGGGCCGCGGTCTTTGCGCTGACCTCCTGGGTCACGCTGTGCAGCATCTGGGCCGCGGGCACCGTGGTCGATCACCTGCTGGACCGACCGCGCGATGTGCTGCCCGCGGCGCCGACCCTGGCCACCGGCAGCGAGAGCTACCCGCGGCCCTGACCCGGTCAGGCCACCATCCCCGGGTTGCCCTGCACGCCGACCAGCGACGGCGTGTTGATGGCCCGCGGCTTGACGCGGCCGCCCTGCGACTTCAGCCAGGTTTCGACCACGTCCCACACCGGCTTGTTGCCGGGCGCAGTGCGCGCTTCCTCGGCCACCGGCGCCCAGCCGGCCACCTTGTAGGTCTTGCCGGCGTCGATCGGCTTGCCCTTCAGGCGCATGTCGCTGATGCGGCTGCCCATCGCCGCGCCCGGGGTGCAGGTGTAGGTGAGGCCGCCCACGCGCACCATGTCGCCGCCCTGCTGGTAGTAGGGGTCGGGGTTGAACAGGTTGTCGCAGACGTCTTCCAGCACCGTCTTGATCATCTCGCCACGCATCTCGGTGAGGGTGGCGTAGGGGTAGGTGATGGCCAGCTGGTCCATCATCAGCTCGCGCGTGATGGTCTCGCCCGGCAGCAGCGAGGTGCCCCAGCGGAAGCCCGGCGAGAAGGCCAGATCGGCGCCCTGCACGTCGATCAGCGCATCGACGATCAGCTGGTCCCAGCTGCCGTTGAAATTGCCGCGGCGGTACAGCAGGCCTTCGGTGACGGCGAGCTTCTCGTTCAGCTTGGCCTCGTAGGGATCGCGAATCTTCTTGATCAGCGCCGCCATCGCCGGATCGGCCTGCAGCTGGTTGGCGAACACCGGCAGCAGGCGGTAGCGGAAGTCCACCACCTTGCCGCCCTTGACGTCGAAGTCCATCAGGCCGAGGAACTTGCTGTTCGAGCCCGCATTGGTGACCAGCGTGGTGCCGCCGGCGTTCTTCACGGGAATGGCCACCGGCACCCCGTCATGCGTGTGGCCGCCGAAGATGGCGTCGATGCCGCGCACCCGGCTGGCCATCTTCAGATCCACATCCATGCCGTTGTGGCTGACCACCACCACCACCTGCGCCCCCTTGCCGCGGGCTTCGTCCACCATGGCCTGCATGTTCTCGTCCTGGATGCCGAAGCTCCAGTCGGCCACCATGTAGCGCGGGTTGGCGATCGGCGTGTAGGGGAAGGCCTGGCCGATGATGGCGCAGGGCACGCCATTGATCTCGCGGATCACATAGGGCTTGAAGACGGGGTCGCCGAAGTCGGTGGTCTTGATGTTCTGCGCGACGAAGTCGACCTGGCCCTTGAAGTCCTTGTTGACGATCTCCTGGACGCGCTCCATGCCGTAGGTGAACTCCCAGTGGCCGGTCATCACGTCCACGCCCAGCAGCTTGCAGGCGTCGACCATGTCCTGGGCGTTGGTCCACAGCGAGGTGGCCGAACCCTGCCAGGTGTCGCCGCCATCGAGCAGCAGCGCGCCCGGGCGGCTGGCCTTGAGCTGCCTGACCAGCGTGGCCAGGTGGGCAAAGCCGCCGACCTTGCCGTAGCGGCGCGAGGCCTTCTCGAAATCGAGGCAGGTGAAGGCGTGCGACAGGTCGGTGTCCGGACGCGCACCAAGGGTCTTCAGCAGATGCTCGCCCACCAGGTGCGGCAGTTGGCCCTTCATGCCGCCGATGCCCAGGTTCACGCTGGGTTCGCGGAAGCGGATCGGCATCAGCTGCGCATGGCAGTCGGTCATGTGCAGGAACGAGACGTTGCCAAACCGGGGCACGTCGTACAGGCCCTTCTGCGCCGTGGCCGCGTCGGCCTCGGACCATCGGCCCAGGCCCATGCCGGCCACCGAGGCCGCGCTGAGCACCTGCATGAATTCGCGCTTACTGATATTCATCGGGGAAGCTTCCAAGGAAGGAGCCCGCGCACCCCGAGGGTGGTGCGCGGACGACGACGACACGGAAAAAACCGGGGGCGGCCTACTGCGCGTTCACCGGCGAGGCGGGGTCGAGCAGCAGCGCCATCAGGTGCTTGAGTTGCTGCTCGTTCAGCAGCTTCTTGTGCCCGAAGCGCGGCATGTTGGAGCAGGCGTTGTAGGCCCAGGCATTGTTGAGCTTGCCCCAGGTGTACTGCACCATCGCCTGCGCCTCCGGGGCGGTCGGGTTGGCCACGCCGCGCAGCTTGCCGAACTGGTACAGGCTGGGGCCGATCGTGCCGTACGAGATCTCGGCCTTGCTGATCTGGTGGCAGTTGTAGCAGTTGGCGCCGTTGGCCGATGGGTCGGCCGACTTGTCGGTCCAGGTCATGCCACGGCCGTTCTGGGCCAGCTTCTCGCCTTCGCGCCAGTCGCCCAGGTAGGCGCCGTCGCTGGGTGGCTTGATCGTCGCCAGGGCTTCGGCCTCGATGGCCTTGGCCTGCTCAGGCGTGGGCGCCTGGCCGGTGGAGCAGGCGGCCTGACCGGCGTCCTGCTCCAGCCTGTCGAGCTTGGCGATGCCCTCGTCGCGGAACGAGGACTTCAGCATCGCACTGAACTGCGCCTGCAACTCGGCCGGGCTGGGGCCGCTGGCACAACCCGCCAGGGCGAAGACGGCAGCGGCGGCAGCGGCGGCCAGCAGGGAGGAGGAATGCTTCATCGGGGACTCTCCAGCAGGATCAGCGCTTGATCGCCGGTGCGATCGACTCGGCACCCTTGGCGTTCACGCCCATGTACACGCCCAGGGCGATCGTCACCTCGGAGGCGAAGCCCGGGTACGGGAAGCGCTGCTGGCGGTAGCAGTCGTTCAGGCGGCGCTGCATGCTCCACATCTCGCCGCTGGAGACGCGGTAGGCCGGCCAGGCCGCGAAGCCGACCCCATCACCGGGGTTGCCGCGCAGATCGGGCAGGTCCTGCAGGCGGATGCGCTTGCCGGCCTCGCCGTGGCAGGTGGCGCAGGCGAAATCCATCGGCCCGCCGCGGAAGAAGAAGGCCTTGCGGCCCATCGCGTACATGCGCTTCTCTTCGGCATGGGCCTGCGGCAGGTTCATCTTCAGGCCGCGCGACTCGGCCGAGATGTAGGCCGCCAGCGCCTCCATGTTGGCCTGCTCGCCCTTGCCAAAGGGCGTGGCTGCTATCGCCTTGGCGTCCAGCCCCTGGAGGGTCTCCATGCAGGTCAGCAGGCGCGACTCCAGGTCCTGCACGCGGCCGGTGTCGGCGAACCAGCGCGGCAGCTCCACCCAGGCGCCCTTGATGACGCCCGGCCCCTTGCCCAGGTCACACCGCTCGAGCGACGCGTTCTTCGGGCCGCGAGCCTTCTTCCAGAGGTCTTCACCCTTGGCTTCGAACAGCTCGGCGGGATTGCCGTCGGCCAGCATGGCACGGTATTCGGCGATGCCGTCGGCGGCCGACTTCTGGGCCTGGGCGCCGGCGCCCAGCGCCAGTGCCAGGGCCGCGAGGCTCAAGCGGATCGTGTGGGACACGGTGTCTCCTGGGGGCATGGATGGAAGGGTCGCGCGCGGTTGCGCGGCTCAGGACACGGTGGCTTCGTCAGTACGCTTGTCGCCCTTGTTGTCGGTCCAGGTGACGGCCACCTTGTCACCGGCCTTGGCGCCCTTGACGCTGAACTGCAGGAAGGGGTTCTTCGACACCGACGGGCCCCACTGGGCGCTGAGCACCGGCTTGCCGTTCAGGGTGGCGCTGACTTCCTGGATGAACCAGGCGGGGATCACCTTGCCGGCGCTGTCCTTGCGCTGGCCGGTTTCCATTTCGTGACTCATCAGCACGCGCACAGTGGTCTTGTCGCCAGCGGACTGGGCGCGGATGCGCATCGGATCTGCCATGGTGTGTTCTCCTGGATTGCTTGGATTCGGTGGAAGGGGGACTGTCGATCAGCCGCCGCAGCCGCCGAGCGTGACCTTGATTTCCTTGGTCGCGTAGAGCACCTTGCCGTCGGCCATCATGGCCACGGCGTACACATTGGACGACTGGCCCATCTTCACACGGGTGGCGATGTTGGCGTCGATCGCGTCGCTGACCTCGAAGACCGCCGCCAGGGCCGACGGGTTCTTCTCGATCAGGATGGCCAGGCGCTTCACACCGGGCAGGTTGGTGGATGCACCCACCGGCACCACGGCGCCGTTCTCGGCGATGTCGGGGCCGGTCAGCACCACGTCCTTGCTCTCGGTGGGCGCGGCGCCACCCAGCGACTTGACGGCCTCGGCCATCGACTTGGCATCGAAGGCCGGCTGGTTCCAGTTGGCGCGGGCTGCCGTGGGGACCAGACCGGCGGTGGCCAGCAGACCGGCGACGGTGGCGCTGTGCGCCAGCATGTCACGACGATGGATCATGGATTTCTCCTTGGATGGAAACAGAGGGTGTCGGGTGCTGTCCGGTGCCGCCAGCCCGAGGGTTGAAAGGACGGTCGACCCTGGTGGTCGACTCATTTCTTGGCGCCGGCCGCCAGCCATTGGGCAATGCTCTGGGCATCATTCTCCGACAGGGTCTGCGCAGGCATCGGGATCGCCCCCCATTGCCCTGCGCCGCCCGAGCGGATCTTGCCGCTCAGGTAGTCCACGGCGTCGGCCCGCGAGCCGTGCCGCGCAGCCACGTCGCGCAGCGACGGACCGACGATCTTGTTCTCCACGCCATGGCAGGCCACGCAGCCGTGCTTGCTGAGCAGCGCGATCGCCGGCGCTGGCGTCGCCGCCGCGGCCGGCGCCGGGCTCGCTGCGGCCGTCGCGGCCGCCCGAGGCGCCCCAGACGGCCTGGTGGTGTCGGCGCCCAGCTGCGCGCCGACGATGCGCTGCTGATCGGCCAGGTTGCCGTGCGCGTTGCGGGCGAACTCAGGCAGCAGCGACGCGACCTTGACCTCGGTGGCACAGTCCTTCATGCAGGCCGATCCTTGCACATCGGGCTTGCCGTGACCGAGTTCCTTGCCCGGCCACAGGCCATGGCGGGTCTGCATGCCGTTGCGGTTGGGGATGAGCTTCTGCACCTCGGCCATGTTGCGGTCCGACAGCACGTAATCATCCGGCAGCACGTAGGCCAGGTTCAGGATGTAGGCCACGACCGCATAGACCTCGTCGGTCTTCAGGGACTTCGGCGCGTTCCAGGGCATCGCCCGGTTGATGAAGTCGAACAGGGTGGAGACCGAGCTGAGCTTCATCATCGCCGTGCGCTCGGGGTAGGCCTCGTCGAGCAGGCGGGCCACCCGGCCGGTCTTGACATCGTCCTTGGTGGTGCCGCCGACGATGGGGCTGAAGAACTCGCGCGACTCGCCAAAGACGCCATGGCAGGCGGCGCACTTGGATTCCCAGATGTCCTGGCCCTGGGCGACCGACCCCGACCCCTTGGGCAGGCCCTGCAGGTCGGGGCGCACGTCGATGTTCCAGGCGGCGATTTCCCGCTCGGTGGCCGGGCGGCCGATGCCGTTGTAGAGGCCGCTGGACATCGGCGCCAGGCCGCCGTCGGGCTTGGGTGGCGCCGGGGTGCTGGCGCCGTGGGCCAGCGCCGCCAGGCCCAGGGCCAGGGCCAGCGCGGCGACACCGGAACGCAGATCACGACAGCTGGACATTCTTCACCTCACCATTGGCCTCGACCAGCCAGGTCTGGATGGCGTTGTTGTGGTAGATCGAGCGGGTGCCGCGCACCGCGCGCAGTTGGCGGTAGGTGGCCTGGGTGTGGCCGGTCTCGTCGGTGGCCCGGCTCTGGATCAGCGCGGGCTGGCCGTCCCAGACCCAGTCGAGGTTGAAGCGGGTCAGGCACTTCGACATCACCGGCGTCTCCAGGCGCGCCTCGCGCCAGTTGCGCCCACCGTCCACCGACACGTCGACCCGCTTGATCTTGCCGCGGCCCGACCAGGCCAGGCCGCTGATGTTGTAGAAGCCCTTGTCCAGCAGCACCTGGCCGCCCGAGGGCGTGGTGACCACGCTCTTGACCTCCATCAGGCTGCTGTACTGGCGGTGCGTGCCGTCGGGCATCAGGTCGGTGTAGCCCAGCACCTCGTCCTTGGTGCCGAAGGGCTGGTCGCCCACCTTGATGCGCCGCAGGTACTTGACCCAGCTGACGCCCTGCACCCCCGGCACCACCAGGCGCAGCGGGTAGCCCTGCTGGGGGCGCAGCATCTCGCCGTTCTGGCCCCAGGCCAGCAGCACCTCGCCGCCCTCGATCAGCGACATCGGGATGGTGCGGGTCATCGCCGAGCCGTCACCGCCCTCGGCCAGCACGAAGCGGCCGCGCCTGGCGTCGACACCGCACATGTCCAGCACCAGCTTCAGCGGCACGCCGGTGAACTCGCTGCACGACAGCATGCCGTGGGTGTACTGCGCGGTGGGCACCGCCACGTTGCCCCACTCGATCGAGGTGTTGGCGCCGCATTCGATGAAATGGAAGCGCGACACCGAGGGCAGCCGCATCAGCTCATCCATCGTGAAGACGTGCGGCTTGCTGACCAGTTTCTCGTCGGCGCCATGCACCATCAGGCGGTGCCTGGACGGATCGATGTCGTACCAGCCCTGATGGTGGCGCTCGAAGTGCAGGCCGCTGGGCGTGACGATGCCGAACAGCGACTGCAGCGGCGCGAAGGCGACCGAAGCCTGGGTGGTCTGCGACAGGCCCGGGCTCTGGCGGCGGGCCACGTTGGCCTCGAACTTCGACGGCAGGCCGTAAGGCTGCGTGGCCACGCCCTCACCCAGCGTGGTGGCGTGGGTGGGCAGGTTCAGGATGTTGTCATCGCCCCCGCTGGCCGGCACCGGGTTCGAGGTGGCCTGGGCGACGCCAGCGGCGCTGGCGCCGGCCGCGGCCGCAAAAGCGCTGCGGATGAAATGGCGGCGCCCCTGCCTGGCCTCGGCCCAGACGGTGCGGATGCCTTGCGCATCGAGGAAGTTCTCGGGCGCCTTCAGCAGCCGCCCCCCGGCGGGGAAGGGTTGCAGACGGATGCGATCGTCTTGGGTCACGGTGTCTCCTTGGGTTCGCGGCCCCGGGGGCGCGACGCCGCCTGGGCCTCAAGCCACTGGGTCAGGGCCGCCAGGCGGTCGCCGGCGATCCGGTAGAGCATGTGCACGCCGTCGCGGCGTCGGCTCAGCAGGCCGCAGCGGTACAGGGTGGCCAGGTGCTGCGACAGGTTGGGCTGGCTGGCGCCCACGCTCTCGATCAACTGGCTCACGGTGCGTTCTCCGCCCATCAGGTCGTGGACGATCCGCAGGCGCACCGGCGTCGACAGCAGGGCAAACAGCTCTGCTGCGCGTTCGAACACCCGGTCCTCTTCAGAAGAATCCACAAATCTGCCTATTGAGATATAAGCACATGCAGATATTATGTGAATGTTCCTGACACGAAACTGGTGGAAACACTGAGACATGCGCACTGCCGACCCTGACGACCACACCGCCGCACCCCCGCCCGTGCTGCTCGACGTCCGCACGCCCGCCGAGTTCGCCGGCGGCCACATCGACGGCGCACTGCACCTCCCGCTGGACCAGCTCCAGCACGCCGCGCCACGCCTGCTGCCCGACCTCGCGCAGCCACTGATCGTCTACTGCGCCTCGGGGGCACGATCGGCCTTTGCCTGCGCGGTGCTGAGCCAGATGGGCTACCGCCAGGCCATGAACGGAGGCGCCATGGCCCAGCTGGCGACAGGTCTGCAGCGCCCGCTGCGGGCAGGCTGATCGCGGCCAGACAGGTCGCCCTGCGAACCGCCCGCGGGTCGGCGCGGGCTTGACATGGGGCCGTCACTGGCCGGTATGATGTCATACCCCATTGGGTATCACGCCAAGCCGCCACGATGAACGCTGTCCCTGCCGCCAAGCCACCGCACGCCATGCGCCCTTTCTGGAACCCGCTGCTGGCCGGCATCGTTCTCGGCCTGGTGCTGCTGCTCACCTTCGTGCTCACCGGCCACGGGCTGGGCGCCACCGGGGCCTCCACCCGTCTGAGCGCCTGGCTGGGTGGCGTGATCGCTCCGCAGGCGACGGCGGCCAATGGCTACCTGGGTCCGCTGCTGGAGAACGGCAACCCCCTGCCCTCGTGGATCACCTGGCAGGTCCTCGGCGTGGCGCTGGGTGCCGGCCTGTCGGCCTGGCAGGCCGGACGCTTTCGCCTGCAACTGGATGGTCTGCGCAGCATCGGCCTGGGCCGTCGCGCGCTGACAGCGTTGGCGGGCGGCACGCTCGCCGGTGTCGGGGCCCGCGTCGCGGCGGGCTGCACCAGTGGCCTGGGCTTGTCCGGTGCCGCCACCCTGGCTGTGGCGGCCTTCGTGTTCCTGGCCACCTTCTTTGCCGCCGGGCTGCTCGCCAGCCGGCTGGTGCGGGGGATCTGAGATGCTGCCGCTGAACGATGCCGGCATGTGGTCCGGTCTGGTCTGTGGTCTGGCCTTCGGGGTGGTGCTGGAGCGGGCCGGCTTCGGCAGTCCCTGCAAGCTCACCGCCCAGTTCCGCCTGAACGACTGGTCGGTCTTCAAGGTGATGTTCACCGCCATCGTCGTGGCCGCTGCGGGCCTGTGGCTGCTGCGCATCACCGGGCTGCTGGCCGAGGATGCGCTGTACGTGCCCGCCGCCTACCTGGGCGCGGCCGCAGTGGGTGGCGCACTGGTCGGCATTGGCTTTGCGGTGGGCGGTTACTGCCCGGGCACCTCGGTCGTGGGCCTGTTCTCCGGCCGCGCCGATGCCCTGCTCTTCATTGCCGGCCTGGTGCTGGGCACCTTCGGCTTCGCCGCCGCCTGGGGCCACTCGCTGGAATCGCTGACCCGCTGGGGCGAACTGCCCAGCGGCGACACCTTCGCCGATGCCTTCGGGCTGCCCGACCTGGCGATGCTCGGCCTGCTGGCCGCCGCGCTGGTGGCGGTCTTCGTCGTCGGCGGCCGGCTGGAGCGCCGCGGCCGCGGCCCGGTCAGCGCCGAACAGGCGGTGGCCGGCGCCGACGACGAACTCACCCGGACCTGACCCCCGAATCCCGCCTTTCATCCCCGCCAGGAGTGCCCATGTCGCGTCGAAAGACCCTTGCCCAAACCCTTCCCGCGCTGATGCTGGCCGCCGGCCTGGTGGCCCCGGCCGCCCGCGCGGCCGACACGGCGGCTGCGCCCAAGGCGGCCGCCTCGTCCGCCTCGTCCGCCTCGTCCGCCGCGCCAGCCAAGGCGGCCAATCCTTGCGGCCCCAGCAACCCCTGCGGCCCGGCCAGGAAGCGCAAGAAGTCGGGCGACAACCCTTGCGGCCCGGCCAATCCCTGCGCCCCCAAGAAGGGCTGAGCCGCCCTGCCCTGCCCCATGACTTCAGCCCGGGCCACCCCTGCCGACGCCGCCGCCGAACTGGTGGCCGTGCAGTTCGCACTGGCCCGGCGCGGCCTGGGACTGGCACAGGCGGCACTGGCCGGCGCCGGCCGGGTCGAGTCACTGCGCCACTACCCCCGCGGCGACGTGATCGATGCCGACAACCGCTCGCAGTTCTACTACCACCTGCACGGCTCCAGCCGCTGCCCGGCGGCGGAGCATGGCCACTTCCATCTCTTCACGCGGCGGCCGGATGGCCGCTTCAGCCACCTCGCCGGCCTGTCGCTGGACGACCGCGGCTGGCCGCTGCGCTGGTTCACGACCAATCGCTGGGTGACCGGCGAGACATGGCAGTGGGCACCCGCCCTGTCGGCCGACATCGACCGCTTCGCCCCTCGCACCACCGGCCGTCTGGCCCCCGTGGCGCGGTGGCTGGGCGCGATGGTCTGGATCCACCGCCGCGGCCTGAAGGCCCTGCTGCGCCGCCGTGACGCCGTGGTGGCGCGACACCTGCTGCGCCGCGATGCCGACGACTTCTTCGAGGACCGCCGACACGACGTGCTCACCGAGCAGCGGATCGACCTCGCCGACACCCTGTCCCGACTCGCGGGGACACCCCCGCCCACCCCAGGAGACAACTGATGAAGCGCCTCACCCGCACCCTGGCCGCCGCCGCGCTGGCCCTGGGTCTTCAATGGGCCCAGGCCGGCGTGCTGCCCGGTCCGCTGGTCACCCCGGCCTGGCTGGCCGACAACCTCGACAAAGTCCAGGTGGTTGACGTCCGCTCCAACCCCAAGACCTACACCAGTGCCCCCGAGATCGAGACCGACAAGGCCGGCAGGAAGACCGTGGTCGAGGCCGGCGGTCACGTGCCCGGCTCGCGCCTGATCGACATGAAGACCATGCGCGTCGAGCGCCGCATCGGCGAGCAGATGGTCAAGTACATGATTCCCGAGAAGGAGGGCTTCGAGAAGGCGGTGCAGGCCGCGGGCATCGACGCCGGCAAGCCGATCGTGCTGGTGCCGCTGGGCACTGAGGCCGCCGACGTGGACGACGCGCTGCGTGTCTACTGGCAGTTCAAGGTCTATGGCGAGGACCAGATCACCGTGCTCGACGGCGGCATTGCCCAGTGGGCGCTGGACGGCCGCGCCGTCAGCACCGAGGCCGCGGCACCCCGCAGCGGCAACTGGAAGGCCACGGACGATCGCAGCGGCCGCTATTTCGCCACGTCAGACGATGTGGCCAAGGCCATCGCCGGCAAGTCGGCCACGCTGGTCGACGCGCGCGACGCCCGCCAGTACCACGGCCTGTCCAAGCGCGACTATGTGTTCGCCTATGGCCACCTGGAGGGTGCCCGTCTGTACAGCCCGGACCTGCTGCTGAAGTCGGCCAACGGCGTGGTGAGCTTCATGAGCCCGGCGACCTACAAGGGCCTGATGAGCGCCCAGGGCATCGACCCCGCCGCACCGGCCATCACCTACTGCAACAGCGGCCACCTGTCGTCGGGCCCGTGGTTCGTGCTCTCCGAGTTGCTGGGCAACAGCCGCGCCAGCCTCTACGACGGCTCGCTGCACCAGTGGACACTGGAAAAGCGCAACCTGGTCGGCGCCGTGCCGCTGAACTGAGGCGCCTGCTCCGACATGAACGCTGACGACGCTGCGGCCGACCAGTTGCCCCTGATCGACCAGGAGGACAGGCTGATGGCCTCGCTCGTGCCGCTGGCGGGCTGCCGCCTCGTCGAGGTCGGCTGTGGCCCTGCGCGGCTGCTGCGGCAGCTGCTGCAGCAGGTGGACGGCCTGGAATGCGCAGCCCTTGAGGTGGACCGGGTGCAACTGGCGCGCAACCGCAGCGAACCGGTCTGCCCGGGCCTGCACTTCATCGAGGCCAGCGCCGCCGCGATGCCCTTGCCCGACGGCTGGGCCGACGGCGTGCTGATGCTGAAATCCTTGCACCACGTGCCGCTGGACGAATTGGACACCGCCCTGGACGAGGTGGCCCGGGTGCTGCGACCCGGCGGCTGGTTCTACGTGTCCGAGCCGATCTACGCCGGTGCCCTCAATGCGCTGATCCGGCTGTTCAACGACGAGGGCGTGGTGCGTGCGGCGGCCCAGGCAGCGCTGGACCGCGCGCTGGCCCGCGGGCGCTTCACCGCGGTCAGCGAACACCGCTTCGCCCAGGCCGTGGCCTACCCCGACTTCGACAGCTTCGAGCAACGCATGATGCGCCCCAGTTTCGCCGACCACCGGCTGACGCCCGAGCTGATCGCCGCGGTGCGCCAGCGCTTCGAGCCGCACTGCGGCCCGCAGGGCGCGCGTTTCGTGCGCCCGATGCACGTGCGGCTGCTGCGCCGCCGCTGAGCCTGAGCGCGGCCCTTCAGGGCTTCAGGTAGGCCCAGCCCTGCAGCTGCAGCTTGGTGATGCGCACCACGCCACTGGGCGTGAAGTCGGCCTCCTGGATGAACTGCTCCTTCTTCAGGTTGCGGTTCTTCAGCGTGATCTCGCAGACCTCGAACTTCACGCCGCGGTTCTTCAGACCGGCGACCAGCGGCTCGTACTCGGTGTCGTTGCGGTCCTTGGCGCCCTCCATCAGGAAGTCCACACCGTTGGCGTGGGCGACGACGGTGATCTGTGCGGACGGGTCGGTGTCGAGGTGGTTGCGCACATTGCGCAGGCCGGCCAGCGCCTGGGTGGCGGTGTCGCTGATGTGGTAGACCACCTTGTCCTGGGCGGCGGCCAGACCCGCCAGGGTGGTCAGGGCCAAGGCCAGCACGGTGGCGCGGACGGATTTCATCAGCAACTCCTGATATTCAACCGCGCGCACGGTACGCGCTGGCATGAGCGGCGTCAATCGGTGTCAACTCAGCAGCCAGAGCACGCCGCTCAGGCTGAGGAAGGAACTGGCGGTGGCCAGCAGCAGGGCGGCGGCGCAGAACCCCTCGTGGCCGTGTCGCTGCGCCAGCATCGGGTAGATGCTCAGCATCGGCGCAGCGGCCGCCACGATGCCGGCGGCGCGCAGCGGGTCGCCGGCCGGCAGCAGCGGCAGCATGCACAGCGCCACCGCCAGCGGGTGACCCACCAGCTTGCCCAGCGCCACCACCAGCAGGTCCTTGTCGAGGTGGCCCTTGTGCAGGCCGGCCAGCGCACCACCGATGACCACCAGCGCGGCCCCGGCAGCAGCCCGGCCCAGCAGATCGATCGAGCGCGCCAGCGGCGGCGGCATCGTCAGGCCCAGCGCCGACCACAGCAGCCCGGCGACGATCGCCAGCAGCATCGGCTGGCGGGCCAGTGGTGCCAGGGCGTCGCGCAGGCGCTGCCAGGCCCGCGAGCGGTTCGACGCCGGCTCGGCCAGCACGAACAGCAGCGGCAGCACCACCAGGTTCTCGACCAGGAAGACCAGCGCCAGCGCGGGGGCTGCCGCCGCCCCCATCCAGGTCATCAGCACCGGGGTGCCGACGAAACCGGTGTTCGAGCAGGACATGCCGGCGCCCATCAACGCGCGCATCGACGGCTCGCGGCGACGCGCCCACCACCAGCCCAGCGCAAAGCTCAGGACCGAACCGCCCCCATAGGCCAGCAGGAAACGCCACTGCAGCATCTCGGCCAGTGGCCGCGAGGTGACGATCTGGAACAGCAGCGCCGGCAGCGCCACGCGGATCACGAACAGGCCCACCGCACGCATCACGCCCGCCTCCAGCCAACCGCTGCGCACCGACAGGAAACCCACCGCCATCAGCAGGTAGATCGGGGCGGTGATGGACAGGATCTGCGTCATGGGGTGGATGATCGCCCGGCCACGCGATGCCAGCGATGCCGGCGCGCGAAGGCTGCTATGCAGCCCGCAAAGCACAACGCCACCGCAAGGGTGGCGTCGCTGGGACCGTGGTGGGCGGTGCAGGGTTCGAACCTGCGACCCCTGCCGTGTGAAGGCAGTGCTCTACCGCTGAGCTAACCGCCCGGTTCAGGGCATGCGGGGCTTGGTGGGCGGTGCAGGGTTCGAACCTGCGACCCCTGCCGTGTGAAGGCAGTGCTCTACCGCTGAGCTAACCGCCCAAGCCGGGCATTTTCTGATGTCTTCTGGCCTTCTGCTGAAGGTTGAGACCCGGAAAAGCCTTTGATTATGCCACAAGCTGGCGCCACAGGGTCTTGCCGCCGCTGGCCTTGTCGAGTTCGGTCAGCACGGCCTCGTGCGCCCGGGCTTCGTCCTCGTCCGGCTCCAGCGTCGGCAGGGCCATCGCGGACAGGTCGATCTGGGCCAGCGCCAGGGTGGCGGCAGCGCTGCTGTCGCCGCCGGCATCGATGACCAGCGAGCCCTGCCCGCGGGTCATGTTGATGTAGACGTCGGCCAGCAGCTCGGCATCCAGCAAGGCGCCGTGGAAGGTGCGGCCCGAGTTGTCCACCTCCAGCCGGCGGCACAGCGCATCCAGCGAGTTGGCCTTGCCGGGGAACATCTCGCGCGCCATCACCAGCGAGTCGGTGATCTGCGCCACCGCCTGGCGGAACACCGGGCGGCCCAGGCGGCGCAGTTCCTCGTCCAGGAAACCCAGGTCGAAGGGCGCGTTGTGGATGATCACCTCGGCCCCGGCCACGAACGCCAGCAACTCGTCCACGGCCGACGCGAAGAGCGGCTTGTCGGCCAGGAACGCATCGGTCAGGCCGTGCACCCGGGTGGCCTCTTCCGGCACCGGGCGCTGAGGGTTGAAGTAGCAGTGCAGGTGGCGGCCGGTCAGGCGCCGGTTGTCCATCTCCACGCAGGCCAGCTCGACGATGCGGTCGCCGCTCTCGGGCGACAGGCCGGTGGTCTCGGTGTCCAGGAAGATCTGCCTCATGCCATGGCCTCCGCGCGCTTGTGGCGGCCCGCCCAGAGCCACAGCGCCAGACCGCCCGCCACCATCGGCAGGCTCAGCCACTGGCCCATGCTCAGGTTCAGCGCCAGGGTGCCCAGGAAGTCATCGGGTTCGCGGAAATACTCGGCGACGAAGCGCAGCACGCCGTAGCCGATCAGGAACATGGCCGTCACCCGGCCCAGCGGGCGCTGGCGCCGGCTGTAGAGCCACAGCACGACGAACAGCAGCAGGCCCTCCAGCGCGAACTGGTAGAGCTGCGACGGGTGGCGGGCGATCTCCAGCCCCGATTGCGGAAACACCATGGCCCAGGGCAGGCCGGGGTCGGCGGCGCGGCCCCACAACTCGCCATTGATGAAGTTGCCGATGCGGCCGCTGGCCAGACCGGTGGGCACGCAGGGGGCGACCAGGTCCATCACGGCCAGGAACCCCAGCTGGCGGCGCCAGGCGAACACCGCCATCGCCACCGCCACGCCCAGCATGCCGCCGTGGAAGGACATGCCGCCCTTCCAGATCGCGAACACCTCCAGCGGGTGCGTGGCATACCAGCCCGGCTTGTAGAACAGCACATAGCCCAGTCGCCCGCCCACCACCACGCCGACCACGCCGAAGAACAGCAGGTCCTCGACATCGCGGCGCGTCCAGCCCTCCTCGGCGAACCAGGGCAGCCGGGTGCGCAGCGTGGCCAGCCACAGGAACAGGCCAAAGGCCACGAGGTAAGTGATGCCATACCAGTGGACCTGCAGCGGCAGGCCCAGCCCGGTCAGGTCCAGGGCGATCGGGTTGAATTGCGGATGCGTCAGCATGGGCAGGGATCATATCGGCCCCGGCTGGGCGAAAATGGCGGGTTCATGCTTTCCAACCCTGTCAAGGTTCCGCCGATGCCCGCCTACCGCTCCAAGACCTCCACCGCCGGCCGCAACATGGCGGGTGCCCGCTCGCTGTGGCGCGCCACGGGCATGAAGGACGAGGACTTCAGCAAGCCCATCATCGCCATCGCCAACAGCTTCACGCAGTTCGTGCCCGGCCACGTGCACCTGAAGGACCTGGGCCAGCTGGTGGCGCGCGAGATCGAGGCCGTCGGCGGCGTGGCCAAGGAGTTCAACACCATTGCGGTGGACGATGGCATCGCGATGGGCCACGACGGCATGCTGTACTCGCTGCCCAGCCGCGACATCATCGCCGACTCGGTCGAGTACATGGTCAACGCCCACTGCGCCGACGCGCTGGTGTGCATCTCCAACTGCGACAAGATCACCCCGGGCATGCTGATGGCCGCAATGCGGCTGAACATCCCGGTGATCTTCGTCAGCGGCGGCCCGATGGAGGCCGGCAAGGTCAAGCTGGCGGTGCCCGGCACCTCGACCATCCAGATCAAGAAGCTCGACCTGATCGACGCCATGGTCATGGCCGCCGACAGCAAGGTCAGCGACGCCGAGGTGGCCGAGGTCGAACGCTCGGCCTGCCCGACCTGCGGCTCCTGCTCGGGCATGTTCACCGCCAACTCGATGAACTGCCTGACCGAGGCGCTGGGCCTGTCGCTGCCCGGCAATGGCACCGTGGTGGCCACCCACGCCGACCGCGAGCAGCTGTTCAAGCGCGCCGGCCGCCTGGCCGTGGAGCTGTGCCAGCGCTACTACGAGGGCGGCGATGAACGGGTGCTGCCGCGCAGCATCGGCAAGAAGGCCTTCGAGAACGCGATGACGCTGGACATCGCGATGGGTGGCTCGACCAACACCATCCTGCACATCCTGGCCGCCGCCCAGGAGGCCGGCATCGATTTCGACATGGCCGACATCGACCGCCTCTCGCGGGATGTGCCGCAGTTGTGCAAGGTGGCGCCCAACACCAACAAGTACCACATCGAGGACGTGCACCGCGCCGGCGGCATCATGGCCATCCTGGGCGAGATCGAGCGCGCCGGCAAGCTGCACACCGACGCTCCCACCGTGCACGCCCCCACGATGGGCGACGCGCTGGCCCAGTGGGACATCCGCCGCACCCAGGACGAGGCGGTCCAGACCTTCTACAGGGCCGGTCCGGCCGGCATCCCCACGCAGGTGGCCTTCAGCCAGGCCACCCGCTGGCCCAGCCTGGATCTGGACCGTGCCGAAGGCTGCATCCGCTCGTACGAGCACGCCTTCAGCAAGGAAGGCGGCCTGGCGGTGTTGCGCGGCAACATCGCCCTGGACGGCTGCGTGGTGAAGACCGCCGGCGTCGACGACAGCCTGCTGGTTTTCGAGGGCCCGGCCCACGTGGTCGAGAGCCAGGACGAGGCGGTCGAGCACATCCTGGCCGACCAGGTGAAGGCGGGTGATGTGGTGGTGGTGCGCTACGAGGGCCCCAAGGGCGGCCCGGGCATGCAGGAAATGCTCTACCCGACCAGCTACATCAAGTCCAAGGGCCTGGGCAAGGCCTGCGCGCTGCTGACCGACGGCCGCTTCTCGGGCGGCACCTCGGGGCTGTCGATCGGCCACTGCTCGCCCGAAGCGGCGGCCGGCGGCACGATCGGTCTGGTGAAGAATGGCGACCGCATCCGCATCGACATCCCGAACCGCTCGATCAGCCTGCTGGTCGACGATGACGAACTGGCCCGCCGCCGCGCTGCCCAGGATGCCCAGGGCTGGAAGCCGGCGCAGCCGCGGCCGCGCAAGGTGTCGGCCGCGCTGAAGGCCTACGCGCTGCTGGCCACCTCGGCCGACAAGGGCGCGGTGCGCGACCTGTCCAAGCTGGAAGACTGACCGGCCCGGCGGCGCTCAGCGCCGCCGGAAGCTGCTGCTGCGCTGGTCGGGGCCCAGGCCCATCGCCTCGATGTGGCGCTTGCGGCGCTCCTTCTGCTTCTCGAGCTCGCGGTCCATCTCGCGGCGCTTGGTCAGGCCGGTGCCGTCGGCCCAGGCCCACCAGGCCAGCGCCAGCAGAAAAGGCACCGAGAACTTGGCAAAACCCGTCAGCGAGAACGGGTCCCAGGCCGCGGTCGGCCCGATGCCGGCAAAGTGCAGCAGCAACATCAGGACGCCGATCACGATGAAGGCCATGGGGTAACTCCTGTGAAACACGGATGCGACAGCGCCTGCCCGCCGTCAACCGAACTCCTTAGAATCCGTTGTGGCACTGTATCTTGTTTGTGTCCACCCCTCTTAGGAAGGAACCCATGAAAGCTCTGTTCGCCCTGATCGCCGCGGTGGCCGTGACCGCCCCCGCCTTCGCCAACCAGGAACTGGCGCAGAAGAAGAACTGCCTGGCCTGCCACGCGGTCGACAAGAAGGTCGTTGGCCCGTCCTACAAGGAGGTGGCGGCCAAGTACGCGGGCGACAAGACCGCCGCTGCCAAGCTGGCCGAGAAGATCCAGAAGGGTGGCGTGGGCACCTGGGGCCAGGTCCCGATGCCTCCCAACCAGGTCACCCCGGACGAGGCCAAGACCCTGGCCGCCTGGGTCCTGTCCCAGAAGTGATCGGGCGCGGCCCGCGCCGCAGCCGATCCGAACAGCCCCGCTCCGCGGGGCTTTTTCTTGCCCATCGCCGACGCGCAGCGGTTATCGTCGCGCCTGATGAACAGCACCACTGCGCCGTGCGTGATCGACGTTGAGGCCTCCGGCTTCGGCCGCGGAAGCTACCCGATCGAGGTGGGCTACGTCCGCCATGACGGTCGCGGCTGGTGCTCGCTGGTCATCCCGGCCGAGGACTGGCAGCACTGGGACACCCAGGCGCAGACCGTGCACGGCATTGCGCGCGAGACACTGGAACGCCATGGCCGCTCGCCGGCCGAGGTGGCCCGACAGCTCAACCAGGACCTGGACGGCCTGACGGTCTACACCGACGCCTGGGGCAACGACATGCCCTGGCTGCACAAGCTGCATGACGAGGCCGGGGTGCCACTGCGCTACCGGGTGGCGCCGGTGGCGCAACTGCTGGACGATCGGCGCCTGCCCGACCTGGGCGCGCTGCGCCAGCAGGCCTTCCAGGCGCTGGGCATCACCCGCCACCGGGCCAGCAGCGACGCCCGGGCACTGCAATGGGCCCTGGAGCAATTGCTGAACTGAGCGAACTGTGGCGCGGAGATGAGAAAGGGGCGCTGAGGCGCCCCTTCGTCCTTCGCCGCTTGGCGGCAATCAGTTGTTCTCGCCCAGCTGATCGAGGATGGCGGATTGTGGTGCCCGCTCACGTCGCTGCGCGACATGAGCAGGCCCCGAATCCCGCATGCCGCCTCGCGGCGGCCGGCGCTGCGCGCCGCTCGATCAGTTGTTCTCGCCCAACTGATCGAGGATGGCTGATTGTGGTGCCTGCTCACGTCGCTGCGCGACATGAGCAGGCCCCGAACCCCGCAGGCCGCCTCACGGCGGCCGGCGCTGCGCGCCGCTCGATCAGTTGTTCTCGCCCAACTGATCGAGGATGGCGGGATTCTCCAGGGTGGAGGTGTCCTGGGTGATGGCTTCGCCCTTGGCCAGCGAGCGCAGCAGGCGGCGCATGATCTTGCCCGAGCGGGTCTTGGGCAGGTTGTCGCCGAAGCGGATGTCCTTGGGCTTGGCGATCGGGCCGATCTCCTTGCCCACGTGGTCGCGCAGCTGCTTGGCGATCGCCTTGGCTTCGTCGCCGGTGGGGCGGGGACGCTTGAGCACCACGAAGGCGCAGATCGCCTCGCCGGTGGTGTCGTCCGGACGGCCGACCACGGCGGCCTCGGCCACCAGTTCGGTGCAGCTGACCAGCGCCGACTCGATCTCCATCGTGCCCATGCGGTGGCCCGAGACGTTCAGCACGTCGTCGATGCGGCCGGTGATGGTGAAGTAGCCGGTCTTCTCGTCACGGATGGCACCGTCGCCCGCCAGGTAGTACTTGCCCTTGAAGTCTTCCGGGTAGTAGGACTTCTTGAAGCGCTCCGGGTCGCCCCAGATGGTGCGGATCATCGACGGCCAGGGCTTCTTGCAGACCAGGATGCCGCCCTTGCCCCAGGGCAGGTCGTTGCCGACCTCGTCGACCACCGCGAACTGGATGCCCGGGAAGGGCAGCGTGCACGAGCCCGGCACCAGCGGCGTGGCGCCCGGCAGCGGGGTGATCATGTGGCCGCCGGTCTCGGTCTGCCAGAAGGTGTCGACGATCGGGCAGCGGCCGCCGCCCACGTGCTGGTGGTACCACTCCCAGGCGGCCGGGTTGATCGGCTCGCCCACCGAGCCCAGCAGGCGCAGGCTGGACAGGTCGTAGCTCTTCGGGTGCACCGCGTCATTGGCCTCGGCGGCCTTGATCAGCGAGCGGATGGCCGTGGGCGCGGTGTAGAAGATCGAGACCTTGTGGTCCTGGATCATCTTCCAGAAGCGGCCGGCATCCGGGTAGGTGGGCACGCCCTCGAAGACGATCTCGGTGCCGCCCAGGGCCAGCGGGCCGTAGGTGATGTAGGTGTGGCCGGTGACCCAGCCGATGTCGGCCGTGCACCAGAAGACGTCATCGGCCTTGAGGTCGAAGGTCCACTTGGTGGTGAGTGCTGCATGCAGCAGGTAGCCGCCGGTGCTGTGCTGCACGCCCTTGGGCTTGCCGGTGGAGCCGGAGGTGTAGAGCAGGAACAGCGGGTGCTCGGCCTCGACCCACTCGGGCTCGCAGGTGGTGGGCAGGCCCGACACCAGATCGTCCATCCACTGGTCGCGGCCGGCGGTCATCGCGCACTTGGCGTCGCCGCGCTTGACCACCAGCACCTTCTGGATCGAGTCGCAGCCGCCCAGGCCCAGGGCCTCGTCGACGATGGCCTTCAGCGGCAGTTGCTTGCCGCCGCGCACCTGGCAGTCGGCGGTGATGATGGCCTTGGCGCCGGTGTCCTCGATGCGGTCACGCAGCGACTGGGCCGAGAAGCCGCCGAACACCACCGAGTGGGTGGCGCCGATGCGGGCGCAGGCCTGCATGGCGGCCACGCCGTCGACCGACATGGCGATGTAGATCATCACCCGGTCGCCCTTCTTGATGCCCAGGCTCTTCAGGCCGTTGGCGATCTGGCAGGTCTTGGCCAGCAGTTCGCTGTAGCTGACCTTGGTGACTTCGCCGCCGTCGGCTTCGAAGATGATCGCGGTCTTGTCGCCCAGGCCGCGCTCGACGTTGCGGTCCAGGCAGTTGTAGGAGGCGTTCAGGGTGCCGTCCTCGAACCACTTGAAGAACGGCGCCTCGGCCTCGTTGAGCACCTTGGTGAACGGCGTCTTCCAGCTGATCAGCTCCTTGGCCAGGCGGCCCCAGTAGCCTTCGTAGTCGGTCTCGGCTTCCTTGCACAGGGCCTCATAGGCAGCCATGCCGCTGACGTGGGCCTGGGCCGCGAAATCGGCCGGCGGTGCATAGACCTTGAGTTCTTCGCTCATCGAATGTCTCCTCGAAGCTCGGATTGATGCGTTGCACACCATGTGCGTCCTGGGCGAATGGTCGTCTGGCCGTCTGACGACCGCCTTACTCTGGTGCGCTCGCCCGCCGCGCCAGCCGGATGCCGGCGCACAGCATGGGTGCAGTTGAAAGTCTAGTGTGCACCTGGGGGCGCCGATACCCCGTCGAAGCCCGGGGGTGCTGTCCTAGAATCGCCGCTCCCTGCTCCACGGCCCGCACCATGGCATCACACAACAACACCGACCGCCCGCGCCTGAACCCGCTGGCCAACCTGATCTTCGCCAGTCGCTGGCTGCAGTTGCCGCTGTACTTCGGGCTGATCGTCGCGCAAGGCGTGTACGTCTACAACTTCTGTCTCGAACTGACACACCTGGTGGAGGCCGCCTTCGGCAACCAGCATGCGCTGCAGATCCTGGTCGAAAGCCTGGGCTACAAGGCCAACCCGATCCTGTCGGCCGACGGCAAGCCGGTGGGCATGGACGAGATCAAGGGCCTGAACGAGACCATCATCATGCTGGTGCTGCTGGGCATGATCGACGTGGTGATGATCTCCAACCTGCTGATCATGGTCATCGTCGGCGGCTACGACACCTTCGTCAGCCGCATGAAGCTCGAAGGCCACCCCGACGAGCCGGAATGGCTGAGCCACGTCAACGCCTCGGTGCTGAAGGTCAAGCTGGGCATGGCGCTGATCGGCATCAGCTCGATCCACCTGCTCAAGACCTTCATCAACGCCGACAAGATCACCGACCGCGTGGTGCTGGCGCAGATCGCGATCCACGTGGCCTTCCTGCTGTCGGCCCTGGCGCTGGCCTATGCCGACAAGCTGCTGCAGGACAGCAGCCGCGCCAGCCATCCGCCGCACTGAACCCTCTTGCAAGGCTGGTGACAGTCCGGTGACTACACTGGACGGCTCCGGCCATCACCGCCCGAACGCCATGTCCACCACGATCAAGTACGCCGACCTCGTCGAGAGCGTCGCCGCCGCGCTGCAGTACATCAGCTACTACCACCCGGCCGACTACATCGCCCACCTGGCCCGCGCCTACGAGCGCGAGGAATCCGCCGCCGCCAAGGACGCGATCGCCCAGATCCTGACCAACTCGCGCATGTGCGCCGAGGGCAAGCGACCCATCTGCCAGGACACCGGCATCGTCAACGTCTTCCTGAAGATCGGCATGGATGTGCGCTGGGAAGGCTTCAGCGGCTCGATCCAGGACGCCGTCGACGAGGGCGTGCGCCGTGCCTACAACCACCCGGACAACCGGCTGCGCGCCTCGGTGCTCTCGGACCCCATCTTCGAGCGCAAGAACACCAAGGACAACACGCCGGCGGTGGTCTTCATGGAGGTGGTGCCGGGCAACACCGTCGACGTGATCGTCGCGGCCAAGGGTGGCGGCTCCGAGAACAAGTCCAAGGTCTACATGCTCAACCCCAGCGACAACATCGTCGACTGGGTGCTGAAGACCGTGCCCACGATGGGTGCCGGCTGGTGCCCGCCGGGCATCCTGGGCATCGGCGTCGGCGGCACGGCCGAGAAGGCGGCGCTCCTGGCCAAGGAGTCGCTGATGGACGACATCGACATGTACGAGCTGCTGGCCCGTGGCCCGCAGAACAAGCTCGAGGAAATGCGCATCGAGCTCTATGAGAAGGTCAACGCACTGGGCATCGGCGCCCAGGGCCTGGGCGGCCTGACCACGGTGCTGGACGTCAAGATCAAGACCTACCCCACGCACGCCGCCAGCAAGCCGATCGCCATGATTCCGAACTGTGCCGCCACCCGCCACGGCCACTTCGTGCTGGATGGCTCGGGCCCGGCCTACATGGAGCCGCCCAGCCTGGACCTGTGGCCCGATGTCAGCTGGGCCCCCGACTACAACAAGTCGCGCCGGGTGGACCTGAACACCCTGACCCCGGCCGAGGTGGCCAGCTGGAAGCCCGGCGACACCCTGCTGCTCAACGGCAAGATGCTGACCGGCCGTGACGCCGCCCACAAGCGCATCCAGGACATGCTGGCCAAGGGCGAGCCGCTGCCGGTGGACTTCACCAACCGCGTCATCTACTACGTCGGCCCGGTCGATCCGGTGCGTGACGAGGTGGTCGGCCCGGCCGGCCCCACCACCGCCACCCGCATGGACAAGTTCACCGAGATGATGCTGGCCCAGACCGGCCTGATCGCGATGGTGGGCAAGGCCGAGCGCGGCCCGGTGGCCATCGAGGCCATCAAGAAGCACCAGTCGGCCTACCTGATGGCGGTGGGCGGCAGCGCCTACCTGGTGTCCAAGGCGATCAAGGCCGCCAAGGTGGTGGGCTTTGCCGACCTGGGCATGGAAGCCATCTACGAGTTCGACGTGGTCGACATGCCGGTCACCGTGGCGGTGGATGCCGGCGGCACCAGCGCCCACATCGAAGGCCCGAAGACCTGGCAGGCCAAGATCGGCAAGATCCCGGTGGCGGTGGCCTGACCCCCTGCCCCCCGCGCCCTGGCACAGGCCCCGCACCGCGGGGCCTGCGTCTTTCAGGCCTGGCGGATCACCCGCTGCGGGTAAGGGATCTCCACGCCCAGGCGCGACAGCAGCGCCAGGATCGCCAGGTTGACGCCCGAGCGCACGCCGCCGGCGCCGTTCTCCAGGTCGGTGATCCAGAAGTTCACCGTCAGCTCCAGCCCGTCGGCCGCGAAGGCCGACAGGTGCACCACCGGGGCCGGCTCGGCCATCACCCGCGGCACCTGCGTCACCGCCGCCACGATCTGCGGGAACAGCGCATCCAGATCGGTGCCGTAGGCCACGGGCACCGTGGTCTGCAGCAGCACCTGCGGGTCGGCCAGCGAGGAGTTCTCCACCCGCTGGGTGATCAGCATCTCGTTGGGCACGATGGCCTCGCGACCGCCGGGTGAGCGGATCACGGTGTAGCGCATCGCGATGTCGGTGATGCGGCCCTCGAAGTTGTCCACCCGCACGGTGTCGCCAATGCGCAGCGAGCGCTCGGTGAGGATCACGAAGCCCGACACATAGTTGGCCGCCAGCTTCTGCAGGCCCAGGCCGATGCCCACGCCCATCGCGCCGCCCAGCACCGACAGCGCGGTCAGGTCGATCCCCACCGCGGTCAGGCCCACCAGCAGGCCCACGAACACCAGCAGCGCGCGCACGGTGTTGGCCACCACCTTGCGCAGCGACAGGTTCTCGCCGCTGGCGCCGCTGAGCAGCCGCGCCTCGATCGCCGCCGAGATCCACAGCGCCACGATCAGCACCACGCCCGCGCTGACCGTGCCCTCCACCAGCGTGCGCAGCGACACAGTGGAGCCGCCCATCTTCCAGTGGATCTCCTCCATGGCCGACAGCAGTTCGGGCAGCAGGCCGGTGACCCAGCCCACCATGCCGGCCCAGACCAGCCACGAGATCGAGCGCTCGATCACCCGCACCACGCGCGACGTGGGAAAGGCCGCTTCCAGCACCCGCACCGCCAGCCGGATCACCGCGAAGGCCACCAGCACCGGGATGACGATCTTGAACACCGCCACGTGCACGTCGGCCGCCACCAGCGCACGTCGCGCTGCCAGCGCCAGGCCCAGGGCCAGCACCGGGAACAACAGACCATCGACCAGCCGGCGGCCGAACAGCACCGAGGGTGCAGCGCTGGCCGCGGCGCCGCGCAGCAGGCGCACCAGGGCCCAGGCCAGGCCCAGGCAGCCGGCAATCACCGCCAGCTCGAGCGCTGCGCTCGGGTGGGTCAGCGCGTTGAGAAATTCCTGCAGGCTGGGGGCGGCATCCGTGGTCATCGCCGGATTGTCACCCGGCCCGTCACGTCACACGTCGGCCAGGGCCCGCAGATGCGCCGCCACGCTGCGCGCCAGCGAACTCAGCGTGTAGCCGCCTTCCAGGCACGAGACGATGCGGCCCTGGCAGTGCCGCTGCGCGACATCCTTCAGGCGGCGGGTGATCCATTCGTAGTCGGCCTCGACCAGCCCGAGCTGGCCCAGGTCGTCCTCGCGGTGGGCGTCAAAGCCGGCCGAGATGAAGATCATCTGCGGCTTGAAGGTCTCCAGGCGCGGCATCCAGTTGGCTTCGATGATCTCGCGGATCTCGCCGCCGCGGGTGTAGGCCGGGATCGGCACGTTGAGCATGTTCTCGCCCATCGGCACGCCACCGCTGAACGGGTAGAGCTGGTCCTGGAAGAAGCTCACCATCAGGATGCGGTCGTCGCCGGCGACGATGTCCTCGGTGCCGTTGCCGTGGTGCACATCGAAATCGATGATCACCACCCGCTCCAGGCCGCGCACGTCCACCGCATGCCGGGCGGCGATGGCCACGTTGTTGAAGAAGCAGAAGCCCATGCTCTGCGAGCGCGTCGCGTGGTGGCCCGGCGGGCGGATCGCGCAGAAGGCGTTCTCGGCGCGGCCGTCCAGCACCGTGTCGGTGGCGGCCACCGCGGCACCGGCCGCTCTGAGCGCGGCCTGCCAGGTGTGCGGGCACACCAGGGTGTCCGGGTCCAGCGCACGGTGTTCACCCGTCTCGGTGGCCTGCTTCATGAACTCGTCGAGCTCCAGCAGGTAGCCCTCGGAGTGGGCCAGCATCAGGTCGGAGTGGCTGGCCAGCGGCGGATCCATGCGCGTGAGCGCGATGTCCAGACCGGTGGAGAGCAGGTGGTCCTCGATGGCGTCCAGACGCTGAGGGCACTCGGGGTGGCCGTTGCCCATGTCGTGGCGGCGGCAGTCGGGGTGGGTGAAAAAGGCCGTGGTCATGGCGTCATGCCCCCGCACAGGCGACGGCATTTGTCTTCCTCTGGTTGTGAGCTATCGTGCCTCCATGATGAGCGCACGCTGGACCGAACGATTGACCCAACTCAAGGGTCAGATTAGCACGATCGTCGTCGGCAAACCGACCCAGGTGGACGACTGCCTGGCCTGCCTGCTGGCCGGCGGCCACCTGCTGGTGGAGGACCTGCCCGGTGTGGGCAAGACCACACTGGCGCATGCACTGGCGATCTCGCTGGGCCTGCAGTTCTCGCGCGTGCAGTTCACCGCCGACCTGATGCCCAGCGACCTGATCGGCGTCAGCGTGTTCGAGCGCAGCAACGAGCGTTTCGTGTTCCATCCGGGGCCGGTGTTCGCCCAGGTGCTGCTGGCCGACGAGATCAACCGCGCCGGTCCGAAGACGCAGAGCGCGCTGCTCGAGGCCATGGAAGAGCACCAGGTCAGTATCGATGGTGCCACCCGTGCCTTGCCCCGGCCTTTCTTCGTCATCGCCACCCAGAACCCGGGCGAGCAGCTGGGCACCTACCCGCTGCCGGAAAGCCAGCTCGACCGCTTCCTGATGTGCATCAGCCTGGGCTACCCGGACGTCCGGGCCGAGCGCGCCCTGCTGGCGGGCGAGGACCGGCGCGAGCTGCTGGCCCGCCTGAAGCCGGTGCTCGGTCCTGAGGAGCTGCTGCAGGCCATGGCCGCGGTCGGCCAGATCCATGTGTCCGAGCCGCTGCTGGACTACCTGCAGGCGCTGATCGCCGCCACCCGCTCGGGCCGCTGGTTCGTCGATGGCCTGTCGCCGCGCGCCGGCATCGGCGTGCTGCGCGTGGCGCGCGCCCGGGCGCTGCTGGTGGGCCGCGACCACGTCACCCCGGATGACCTGCAGGCGGTGCTGCCGCAGGCCATTGCCCACCGCCTGCAGCCGGTGTCGGGCGCGGGCCGCGGTCGGCGTGAGCAGGTCCGCGCGATGCTGCAGGCGGTGCCGCTGCCTTGATCGGCTTGCGACAGCGCCTGCGCCAGGCCTGGCATGCGCGGCACCGGGCCAGCGAGCGCCATGAGCTGAACCAGCGCAACATCTACATCGTGCCCACGCGCGCGGGGCTGGCCTTCATCGTCATGCTGCTGCTGCTGCTGATCGGCTCGATCAACTACCAGCTGAACCTGGGCTATGCGCTGACCTTCCTGCTGGCGGGTGCGGCGTTGGCGTCGATGCACATCACCCACGCCAGCCTGCGCGGCCTGAGCCTGCACCTGCGCCCGGTGGCCGCCTGCCACGCCGGGCAGGCCAGCGCGCTGGAACTGCAGATCGCCAATCCTGGTCGCGAGCGCCACGGCGTGGGCCTGGGCCTGCAGCCGGATGCGGGGGCGGCCGCGCTGGCCTGGGCGGAGATTGGCGCCCAGGGCCAATCGGCGCTGACCCTGACCCTGGCCTGCCCCCAGCGCGGCCTGCACCCGCTGCCGCTGCTGCGCATCGAAAGCCGATTCCCCTTCGGCCTGTTCCGTGCCTGGTCGCTGTGGCGGCCCGCCGGCCAGGTCTGCGTCTGGCCCGCGCCCGAGCAGCCCGAGCCGCCGCTGCCGGTCGCCGCGGGTGCCAGCGACGACAGCGGCGAGCGGCGCCGCGCCGAGCAGGGGGAGTTCGACGGCGTGCGGCCCTGGCGCCGTGGCGACAGCCCGCGCCGCATCGCCTGGAAGAAGCTGGCGCACAGTGGCGAATGGGTCAGCCGCGAGGGCAGCGAGCCGCAGGCACCGCCGCTGTGGCTGGATCTGGCCGACACGCCCGGCGCGGGCATCGAAGCCCGGCTGTCGCGCCTTACCGCCTGGGCCCTGGCCTGCGAACGCAGCCAACGCCCCTGGGGTCTGCGCGCTGGCGGCCGCGAATGCCCGGTCAGCGTTGGCGCCGTGCACCTGGAGCAGGGTCTGCGCCTGCTGGCGGAGTACCGCGGATGACGCCATTGCCACGCGACACCCGCGACACCTGGCTGCTGCTGGGCCTGATCGGCTGGACGGTGATGCCCCACCTGTGGCGCCAGCCGCTGTGGCTGGCCGTGCTGTGCGTGGGCGTGCTGCTCTGGCGCGGCTGGCTGGCCGCGCGCCAGGCGCCACTGCCCCGGCGCTGGGTGCTGCTGGCGCTGCTGTTGCTGCTGGGCGTGCTGACCTGGCAGAGCCAGCGCACCCTGGTCAGTCGCGACGCGGGAGTGCTGCTGCTGGTCTCGCTGATGGCCCTGAAGACGCTGGAGATGCGCGCCCAGCGCGACGCGATGCTGCTGTTCTTCCTGGGCTTCTTCGTCGTGCTGACGAATTTCCTGTATTCGCAGTCGCTGGCCCTGGCGGCGGCCATGGCCTTGGCGGTGTGGGGCTGGCTGACGGTGCTCACCCTGGCCCACATGCCGGCCGGTCGGCCGACGCTGGCGTCGGCTGCCGGCCTGGCCCTGCGCGCCACCGCCTGGGGCACACCGGTGATGCTGGCGCTGTTCCTGCTGTTCCCGCGCCTGGCGCCGCTGTGGTCGGTGCCCGGCGACGGCGCGGTCACCGGCCTGTCCGACAGCATGCAGCCGGGCGACGTGGCCGAGCTGGCGCTGGACGACAGCGTGGCGCTGCGCCTGCGCTTCGAGGGTCGGCCGCCGCCGGCCGCGTCGCTGTACCTGCGGGGGCCGGTGCTGGTGCGCCAGGATGGCCGACGCTGGCGCACCGCGCCGGGCCTGGGCGAGTCGAGCCGCTCGTCCACCGTGAGCACCGAGGGCCCCGGACTGGGCTACGAGATCACGATCGAGCCTGGCCGCACGCGCTCGCTGCCCCTGCTGGAGCTGACGCCCAATGCCCCCGCCGGCCTGCCCCCCGAGCTGTCCAACGAGCTGCGCCAGGAGCCGGGCCTGCAGTGGAGCCTGAACGTGCCCACCAGCGCGCGGCTGCGCCTGCAGGCACGCGCCTGGCCGCAGGGCCGGCTGAGCGGCGACCTGGGCCGCGGCGAGCGCCGCGTGCTGCTGTCGCTGGCACCGGGCGCGCACCCGCGCATGCGGGCCTGGGCCCAGTCGCTGCTGGACACCTCGCCCAGCCTGCAGCAGGCCGGCCCGCTCGCCTGGGCGCAGACGGTGCTGCGCCATGTGCGCGAACAGCCCTTCCGCTACACGCTGTCGCCCGGCCCCTACGAGGGCGACGTGGTCGACGAGTTCTGGTTCGACCGCCGCGCCGGCTTCTGCGAACACTATGCCTCGGCCTTCGTGGTGGCGATGCGCGCACTGGGCGTGCCCGCGCGCATCGTCACCGGCTACCAGGGCAGCGACCCCCAGCCGGTGGACGGCTACCTGGTGGTCCGCCAAAGCAACGCCCACGCCTGGGCCGAGATCTGGGTCGAGGGCCAGGGCTGGCTGCGCGTCGACCCCACCGCCGCGGTCGCACCCGAGCGCATCGAACGTGGCCGCGCCCTGCCCGCCCCGACCGGCCTGGTGGCCGGCACGCTGGACACGGTCAGTCCCGGCCTGAGCCTGGTCCTGCGCCAATGGGCCGAGGCGCTGGACAACCGCTGGAACCAGTGGGTGCTGGGCTATGGCCGCCAGGAACAGTACCGGCTGCTGGAGGACCTGGGTTTCGAGACGCCAGACATGGCCACGCTGGGCCGCGCGCTGGCGGTGCTGATGGCCCTGGCGGCCACGGCAGGCGCGGTGTGGGTTTGGCTGGACCGGCGCCGCCGCACGCCCTGGCAACGGCTGCAGGCCTGGCTGATCCAGGAACTGGACCGGCTGGACGTGGTGGCCGACGACACCATGAGCCCCGCGGCCATGGCCCGGCAGCTGCAGCAGCGGCACGGCGCGTCCGCAGCACCACTGGTGGCGCAGCTCGACGCCCTGCAGGCCTGGCGCTACGCCCCCGCCGTGGCGGGGACGCCGCAGCCCCGTGCGTCCTGGCGCGATTGGCAGCGCCGCCTGCGCCAGGCCCGGCGGGCCGTGGCCCTGCCTGACGCCAGCTCCCGATAATCCCGCCCATGTCCTGGTCCCCGCTCCTGCCTGCCGCCGCGCTGCTGTTCACCTGGGCCGCCCAGGCAGCGCCCCACCGCACCCAGCGCGCCGCCTCCCCTCCACCCGCTGCCGCGGTCAGCTATGCGGGACGCGAGGACGCCCAGGCCCTGGGCCGGGCGATCGCCGCCGCCCAGGGGCTGGACCCCGACTGGGTGCTGCGTGCGCTGGCCCAGGCACGCTTCCAGGCCAGCATCACGCGCCTGGTGATGCCGCCGCCGGCGGGCACGGCGAAGAACTGGTCGGCCTACCGGGCCCGCATGGTCGATGCCGCCCGCGCGACCGAGGGCCTGCGCTTCTGGCAGGCCAACGAACGCTGGCTGTCCCAGGCCGAAGCGCGCTGGGGCGTGCCGCCGGAGATGGTGGTGGCCATCGTCGGCATCGAAACCTATTACGGCCGCATCCGGGGCAACTTCCGGGTGCTGGATGCCCTGGCCACGCTGAGCCTGGACTTCCCCAGCGGCCGCTCCGACCGCAGCGGCTTCTACCGCGACGAGCTGGCGGCCTTCCTGACCTGGTGCCACGCCGAGCAGCGCGATCCCACCAGCGTCAAGGGCAGCTACGCTGGTGCGATCGGGCTGCCGCAGTTCATGCCCAGCAGCATCCGTCGTTACGCGATCGACGGCGACGGCGACGGCCACATCGACCTGGAGCACAACCCCGCCGATGTGGTCAGCAGTGTCGCCCGCTACTTTGCCGAGTTCGGCTGGGAGAAAGGCCTGCCCACCCACTACGGCGTGCAGGCGCCCACCGACACCAGCGCCCGCGCCACGCTGCTGGCACCCGACATCCAGCCCAGCTTCAGCGCCCAGCGCATGACCGAGCTGGGCGCGGTGCTCGACGAGGCGGCCCGCGCCCATGCCGGCCCGCTGGCCCTGGTCGAACTGCAGAACGGCGATGCCGCCCCCAGCTACGTGGCCGGCACGCGCAATTTCTGGGTGGTCACGCGCTACAACTGGTCCAGCTACTACGCCATGGCCGTGATCGACCTGGCGCGCGAGATCAAGCGCCTGCGGCCACCTCCGCCACAGCCTGTGGCGTCGGCCCCTCTACAATGAGGGTCACGCCGCTTCAGACAAGGTTCCACGGCCCATGTCCCGTCTGCCGGATCTCGCCGAACGCATCGAGCGACTCGTGCTGCGCCACGAGGAGCTGCAGCGAACGAACGAGCTGCTCGAACAGCAGCTCAAGGCCACGACCAGCGAGCGTGACAGCCTGAAGTCCCGCCTGGCGGCGGCGCGTGCGCGCATCGACGCCTTGCTCGAGCGCCTGCCCGCCGACCCGGCCCCGACCCGCGAGGCCGGCGAATGAAGCAGATCGAAGTCACCATCCTCGGCCAGAGCTACCTGCTGGGCTGCCCGGAGGGCGGCGAGGCGCTGCTGCAGCAGGCCGTCGCCACCGTCGACCAGGAGATGAGCGCGATCCGCGACGCCGGCCGGGTCAAGGCGCGCGAGCGCATGGCCGTGCTGGCCGCGCTGAACCTGGCCTACCGCCTCGCCGAGAAGCCGGCCGCCCGCCCGGCCGCCGCAGCCCCGTCAGACGCCAGCGGTGCCTCGCTCGACGAGACCGTGGTGCAGCGCCTGATCGAGCGCATCGACGGCTCGCTGGGCCACGACGGGCAATTGCTCTGAAATTCACGGGCTTCTCGGCCACGCAGCGGCCGACCAAGGCCTAGAATCAAGCCGTCCGCCACCTCCGCGTGGGTTTTATATTTCCTTGAACCGATGCTCTCGCGAGCCAGGGCTTGGAACATCGCTCGGCAGGTGTGATCGTCTCGCGTCAGATGAACCCGACGCCGTGCTGACCTCGCCCACCTGAATCCCCTGGGTTCAGGAATGCGGCCCACGGTTGGTGGTGGACACCTTTCCTCCCACGCCCCGCCCCCATGCCATCCTGCTGGCTGATGAAGATCGAGCCCGACGAGTGCTCGATCGACGATCTCGCGCGCCGCCCCGGCCAGTCCGTGCCCTGGACCGGCGTGCGCAACTACCAGGCGCGCAACTTCATGCGCGACGCGATGCGCCCGGGCGATGGCGTGCTGTACTACCACTCCTCCTGCGCCGAGCCGGGCATCGCCGGCCTGGCCGAGGTGGCCAGCGCACCCTACCCCGACGCCACGCAGTTCGACCCCGCCAGCCCGTACTTTGATGCCAAGGCCACGCCCGAGGCGCCACGCTGGGTGCATGTGGACGTGCGCTTCGTGCGCAAGACCCGGCTGCTGACGCTGGCCGAGCTGCGCGCCGAACCGCGCCTGGCCACGATGGAGCTGCTGCGCAAGGGCAGCCGCCTGTCGATCACCCCGGTCAGCGCCGCCGAGTGGGCGGTGGTGACGCAACTGCTGGACCGTTGATGGATCTGTCCCTGACCTTGATCGCCGAGCTGCTGGCCCTGGGCCTGGTGGCCGGGTTCCTGGCCGGCCTGCTGGGGGTGGGCGGCGGCATGATGATGGTGCCGTTCATGACCTTCATCCTGGGCCAGCGCGGCGTGCCGGCCGACGTGTCGGTGAAGATGGCCATCGCCACCTCGATGGCCACGATCATGTTCACCTCCATCTCCAGCGTGCGCGCCCACCACAAGAAGGGCTCGGTGCGCTGGGACCTGGTGCGCGGCATGGCACCGGGCATCGTGGCCGGCGGCCTGCTGGCCGGCGCCGGCGCGTTCGCGCTGATCAAGGGGCAGGCGCTGGCGCTGTGCTTCGCGCTCTTCGTGGGCTTCTCGGCCACGCAGATGCTGCGCAACCGACAGCCCAAGCCCAGCCGCCAGATGCCCGGGCCGCCGGGCCAGGGCGCGGCCGGCACCGGCATCGGCTTCCTGTCGGGTCTGGTCGGTGCCGGCGGCGCCTTTGTCAGCGTGCCCTTCATGACCTGGTGCAACGTGCCAATCCACCAGGCGGTGGGCACCAGCGCGGCGCTGGGCTTTCCGATCGCACTGGCCAACACCGTGGGCTATGTGGTGGGCGGCTGGAACCTGCCGCCGGCGCTGCCCGGTGCGCTGGGCCACCTCTACCTGCCGGCCTTGCTGGTGATTGCCAGCGCCAGCGTGACCATGGCGCCGCTGGGCGCGCGCGCCAGCCACGCGATGAACGTGGCGCAGCTCAAGCGGGTCTTTGCGGTGCTGCTCTACGGCCTGGCCAGCTACATGCTCTGGAAGGGCCTGACGGCTTGAGCGCCGCGCTCGATGCGCTGGTCATCGGCGCCGGCGCTGCGGGCCTGTTCTGCGCCGCCCAGGCCGGCCAGCGCGGCCTGAAGGTGCTGCTGGTCGACCACGCGCCCAAGCTGGCCGAGAAGATCCGCATCTCCGGCGGCGGCCGCTGCAACTTCACCAACCGCGAGGCCGGGCCGGCGAACTACCTGTCCGAGAACCCGCACTTCTGCCGCTCAGCGCTGGCGCGCTACCCGGCATCCGAGTTCATCGCGCTGGTGCAGCGCCACGGCATCGCCTTCCACGAGAAGCACAAGGGCCAGCTGTTCTGCGACCACTCGGCGCAGGACATCATCGAGCTGCTGCTGCGCGAATGCGCGGCGGGCGGCGTCGAGCGCTGGCAGCCCTGCGCAGTGCAGGCCGTGGAGCCGCTGGACGGCGCCTGGCGCGCCCGCACCGACCGCGGCGATGTGCTGGCCCGCCAGGTGGTCGTGGCCACCGGCGGCCTGCCGGTGCCCAAGATCGGCGCCAGCGACTGGGGCCTGCGCCTGGCCGAGCGCCTGGGCCACCGCCTGGTGGCGCCGCGCGAGGCGCTGGTGCCCTTGACCTTCGACGCCGCCAGCTGGGCACCCTTCGTGCCGCTGGCGGGCATCGCGCGACCGGTGGCCATCTCCACCGCCGTGCCAGGCAAGGGCAAGCGCTCGAACACGGTGAGTTTTCTCGAAGACCTGCTGTTCACCCACCGCGGCCTCAGCGGCCCGGCGGTGCTGCAGATCTCCAGCTTCTGGCGCCCTGGCCAGCCCCTCCAGATCGACCTGCTGCCCGGCACCGACCTGTTCGAGACCCTGCAGCAGCTCAAGCGGCAGTCGCGCCGCCAGCTGGGCAACGAACTGGCTGCGCTGCTGACCCAGCGCCTGGCCGACACCTGGCTGGCGTTGCAGGGCATCGCCGCCGACACGCCGATGCCGCAGGTGCCCGACGCCACGCTGCGCCGCCTGGCCGACAGCCTGCAGCACTGGACCCTCACGCCCAGTGGCACCGAGGGCTGGGCCAAGGCCGAGGTGATGGCCGGCGGGGTCGACACCCGCGACCTCAGCTCGCAGACGATGGAGAGCCGCCTGCACCCCGGCCTGTACTTCATCGGCGAGGTGGTCGACGTGACCGGCTGGCTGGGCGGCTACAACTTCCAGTGGGCCTGGGCCAGCGCCATGGCCTGCGCCGAGGCGATGGCCGCGCCGGCCTGATCAGGCGGGCATCAGGCGGGCATCAGGCCGGCATCAGGCGGCCGGCCTCGATGTGCAGCTGGCGTTCGCAGCGCGCCGCCAGCGCGCGGTCATGCGTCACCAGCACCAGCGTCGTCCCCGCCTCGCGGTTGAGCTCCAGCATCAGGTTCATCACCGACTCGCCGGTGGCGAAGTCCAGGCTGCCGGTGGGCTCGTCGGCCAGCAGCAGCTGTGGCCGCACGACGAAGGCCCGCGCCAGCGCCACGCGCTGCTGCTCGCCGCCCGACAGCACCTTGGGGTAGTGGCGCAGGCGCTGCGACAGGCCCACGCGGTCGAGCATCTCGGCCGCCTGCTCGCGCGCCCGCGCCGCACCGGCCAGCTCCAGCGGCAGCATCACGTTCTCCAGCGCGGTGCGGTTGGCCAGCAACTGGAAACTCTGGAAGACAAAGCCCAGCGAGCGCGCCCGCACCTCGGCGCGCGCGTCCTCGTCCAGCGCGAACAGGTCGGTGCCCGCCAGACGCACCGTGCCCTCGCTGGGCACGTCCAGGCCCGCCATCAAGGCCAGCAGCGTGCTCTTGCCCGAGCCCGAGGCGCCGACGATGGCGGCCGACTCCCGCGGCTGCAGGCTGAAGTCGATGTCGTGGAGAATCGTCAGCGTGCCAGTGGCGTCGGTGACGCGCTTGCTGACATGCTCCACAGCGATGATGGGTTCAGACATGAGCTTGGTTTCAAGGGCGCGGCGCGCCGGGCTGCTGGCAGGCCTGATCGCCTGCATCGGCGCCGACTGTAGCGCGGCCACCGCCGCCCCCACGGCAGCGCCGGTCTTGCTGGTCGTGGGCGACAGCCTGTCGGCCGAGTACGGCCTGGCGCGCGGCAGCGGCTGGGTGGCACTGCTGGCCGAGCGGCTGAAGGCCCAGAAGTCGCCGCTGCAGGTGGTCAACGCCAGCATCAGCGGCGACACCACCGCCGGCGGCCGCAGCCGGCTGCCCGGCCTGTTGGCGCAGCACAAGCCCGCGGTGGTGGTGATCGAGCTGGGCGGCAACGACGCGCTGCGCGGCCTGCCGGTGACCAGCACCCGAGACAACCTGATGGCGATGACCAGCGCCGCCCAGCAGGCCGGCGCCAAGGTGCTGCTGGTGGGCATGCAGGTGCCGCCCAACTACGGCCGCGCCTACACCGAGGAGTTCGCCCGCAGCTTCCAGGACGTGGCCCGCGAGCGCCGGGCCGGCCTGGTGCCCTTCCTGCTGGCCGGCGTGGCCGACCGGCCGGACGCCGAGGCCTGGTTCCAGAGCGACCGCATCCACCCGCTGGCCAAGGCGCATCCGCTGATGCTGGACAACGTCTGGCCGGCGCTGAAAACACTGCTGCCCCGCTGAGCGGGGCAGCGCGGACCGGGACGGCGCCGTTCAGCGTTCGTCGCGGTCGCGTCGGCCGTTGCCACGGCCTTCGGCGTCGCGCTGGCGCCCCGGGCGCTCGCCCTGCGGGCGCTCCGGCTGGGCGCGTTCCACCTGCGGGCGCTCGGCCGGCATGCGTTCGACGGGCGGGCGCTCGACCTGTGGACGCTCGACCTGCGGGCGAACCGGCACCGGACGCTCGGCGGGCAGCGTGCGGCTCGGCGGCACGGCCATCGGGCGCTCCACCTCGGCGGGGCGGGTGGCCGGGGCGGCCGGCGCCCGCGGCGCTTCCATCGGACGCACGGTGGGCTCGGCCGGGGGCAGCGTGCGGCTGGGCGGCGTGGCCACCGGGCGTTCCACCTCGGCGGGGCGGGCGGCCGGGGCGGCCGGTGCACGCGGGGCCTCCATCGGACGCACTGCCGGTTCGGCCGGCGGCAGCGTGCGGCTGGGCGGCGCCACCACGGCCGGGCTGCTGCGCACGGCGGGCGACGGGTTGGCCGGCTCGACGCGGGCGGGCGCCTCGGCGCGGCCGGGCGCTTCCGGCACCGCGATGCGCTGCGGGTAGTCGCGGCGGCTGTTGCCGTCGGCCTCGTTCTCGGGCCGTACCGCGGCACTGGGCAGCGTGCGCTGGGCCGGCGAACGCGGCTGGGCCAGGGCGGGCGAGGCGGTGGGCAGCACCCGCGGCGCCTGGACCGCGCCCTGCGGTGCCGGCGGCGTGACGGCCTGCCAGGACCGCGCCGGCTGGCTCTGCACCACCCGCTGCACCTGGACGTCGTCCAGACGGTGCTGCATCACCGCCACCGTCTGGCGCTGCTGCAGCGCGTTGGACGGCACCATGGTGACGCCCCCCGGCACGCCGCGGTTCGAGTACATCACCGGCTCACGCGGCGGCCGCGGCGGCACCGGCCGACCGTAGACGTAGGGGTGGTTGACATGCTCCAGGTAGCGCGGCGAGTACCGGTAGGCGGGGTAATAGACCTCGCGCGGCGCCAGCGGCACCCAGCCCACCTGCGGCCCGATGCCCACGCTGATGCTCACGCCGGGACTGCCCACCCAGGCCACCATCGCCGGGGCGTAGGCCGGACGGCGGATGTAGCGGCCCGGCGCCCAGCACCAGCGGCCGCCCCAGAACACCCAGCGACCATAGTGGAAGGGCGCGAAGCCCCAGGGCGCGTCATCCACCCAGGTCCAGCCCCAGGGCGAGACCCAGGCCCAGCGGCCGTAGCGGTACGGGGCCCAGCCGGCGACCACCGTGGTCGGCGTCCACAGCGCGCCGTATTCGGGGTGGTCGGCCCAGCGGCCGTAGCGGTCCAGGTCGTCGGCACCGGTCATTTCGGGCGACACATAGCGCGACTCGGCGCGGCGCTCCGGCGCCCACACCGGCTGCTGCAGCCAGGCGGCCAGGCCGTCGCCGGGCAGCGTGGACCAGCTGTAGTGGGTGCGACCATCCGAGGGGTCGAGCCAGAACTCGGCGCGCTGGCCGGCGCGCAGGTTCAGCTGCGCGTCGCGCGATTCAAAGGCCAACTCGCCGCTGGCCCCCACGCCGCCGTGGCTGCTGCGGCTGTCCTGGTCGATGCGGTAGGCGCCGGGCGACACCGGCAAGAAGCGGAAGTCGCCGGCGCGCAACTCGATCTCGCGCGCCACCTCGGGCTCCTGCACGCGCAGGCCCAGGCTGCCGGCCACCAGCATCAGCTCGATGCGGTCGTCGTCCAGGCGCAGCACCTGCAGCTCACTGCCGGTGCCCAGTTGCAGCGCGGTGGAGCCGATCTGCAGGTCCAGCCGGCCGTCGCGGTCGGTGGACAGGCGGTCGCCGCTGGTCAGCGGGCGGTTGCGCAGGCCGTCGATCCACTCGCCCTGCCCGGCCTCCTGCAGCCAGGCCCGGCCTTGGACGTCGGCCACGCGGCCGACGCGTCCCGGCGGGTCGTCCATGGCCTGGGCGGCCAGACCGGTCAGGGCCAGAACACCCACCGCCAGCCAACGGCTGGCCCGGGTGCGAACAATCAATTGCATGGACATGGTCATCAAGCCTCCAGGGACATCAACGCCCCCGGCGGCAGCGCGGCTGACAGCGTTGCGCCCCGTCACACTCAGTCGTCGGCGTCGTCCAGGCCGGGAAACAGCACGCTGGTGAAGCCCAGGCGGGTGAGGTCGCGCATGCGGGTGGGGTACAGGCGGCCGATCAGGTGGTCGCACTCGTGCTGCACGACGCGGGCGTGGAAGCCCTCGGCCTCGCGCTCGATCGGCCGGCCGGCGATGTCGACCCCGCTGTAGCGGATGCGCCGGTGGCGTGGCACCACGCCGCGCAGGCCGGGCACGCTGAGGCAGCCTTCCCAGCCCTCTTCCTCGTCCGGCGCGCCATCGGGCCCGGGCAGCGGCGTGATCACCGGGTTGAGCAGCACGGTGCGCGGCACCGCGGGCGCATCGGGGTAGCGCTCGCTGCGCTCGACACCGAAGATCACCAGCTGCAGGTCCACGCCGATCTGCGGCGCGGCCAGCCCGGCGCCGCGGGCGGCCGCCATGGTCTCTTCCATGTCGGCCACCAGCGCATGCAGTTCGGGCGTGTCAAAGGCGGTCACCGGCTGCGCCACGCGCAGCAGGCGCGGGTCGCCCATTCTCAGGATCTCTCGCACGGCCATCGTCAGGGCTCCTGTCCATCACCGGCCAGCAGCGCACGCAGGCCGGCCTCGTCGATCACCGGCACGCCCAGCTCGCGCGCCTTGTCCAGCTTGGAGCCGGCCTCCTCGCCGGCCACCACCCAGGTTGTCTTTTTCGAGACCGATCCGCTGACCTTGCCGCCGGCCGCCTCGATCAGGTCCTTGGCCTCGTCGCGGCCCAGCGTGGGCAGCGTGCCGGTCAGCACCAGCACCTTGCCCAGCAGCGGGCGCGGCGCGTCGCTGGCGGTGCCCTGCTCGTCGGGCCAGTGAACGCCAGCGGCGCGCAACTGCTCGACCACCTCGCGGTGCAGCGGCTGGTCGAAGAAATGGCGGATGCTCTCGGCCACGATCGGTCCGACATCGTTGACCTCCAGCAGTTCCTCCACCCGCGCGTCCATCAGCCGATCGATCGTGCCGAAGTGGCGCGCCAGGTCCTTGGCCGTGGCCTCGCCCACCTGGCGGATGCCCAGCGCGAACAGGAAGCGGCCCAGCGTGGTGGACTTGCTCTTCTCGATGCCGGCCAACAGGTTCTGCGCCGACTTCTCGCCCATTCGCTCCATCGCGGCCAGCGCGGTGAAGCCCAGCTTGTAGAGGTCAGGCACCGCCTGGACGATGCCGGCATCCACCAGCTGGTCGACCAGCTTGTCGCCCAGGCCCTCGATGTCCATCGCCCGGCGGCCGGCAAAGTGCAGCAGCGCCTGCTTGCGCTGCGCCGGGCAGGTCAGGCCGCCGGTGCAGCGCCAGTCGGCACTGCCCTCCTCGCGCTCGATCGGGCTGGCACACACCGGGCAGCGGCCCTGCAGGCGCTGGTACAGATCAAACGGCTCGCCCACATCAGCCGGACGGCGCTCCAGCACCACGCCCACCACCTCGGGGATCACGTCGCCGGCACGGCGCACGATCACGGTGTCGCCCACGCGCACGTCCTTGCGCCGGGCCTCGTCCTCGTTGTGCAGCGTGGCATTGCTGACGGTGGTGCCGCCCACGAACACCGGCTCGAGCTTGGCCACCGGGGTGAGCTTGCCGGTGCGGCCGACCTGGATGTCGATGTCCAGCAGACGCGTCATCTGCTCCTGCGCCGGGTACTTGTGCGCCACCGCCCAGCGCGGCTCGCGGGTGACGAAGCCCAGACGCTCCTGCAGCGCGCGGTCGTTGACCTTGTAGACCACGCCGTCGATGTCAAACGGCAGGCTGTCGCGCAGCGCGCCGATGCGCTGGTGGAAGGCCGACAGGCCGGCCGCGCCCTCGACCACCGCACGGTGCTCGCACACCGGCAGGCCCAGCGCCGCCAGGGCCTCCAGCAGGCCATGGTGGGTGGCGGGCACATCCCAGCCACGCACCTCACCCAGGCCGTAGGCGAAGAAGCTCAAGGGGCGCTTCGCGGCGATCGCCGGATCGAGCTGCCGCACCGCGCCAGCCGCGGCATTGCGCGGGTTGACGAAGGTCTTCTCGTTCCTGGCGCCGGCGGCAATCAGGCCGCGCTGGCGTTCATTGAGCGCCTCGAAGTCATCGCGGCGCATGTAGACCTCGCCGCGCACTTCCAGCACCTCGGGCTCGGCGTCCTGCAGGCGCAGGGGAATCTGGTTGACGGTGCGGATGTTCTGCGTGACGTCCTCGCCGGTTTCGCCATCACCCCGCGTGGCGGCCTGGACCAGCACGCCGCGCTCGTAGCGCAGGTTGATCGCCAGGCCGTCGAACTTCAGCTCGGCGGCATAGGCCACTGGCGGGGCCTCTTCGGGCAGCGCCAGCTCGCGCCGCACGCGGGCATCGAAGGCCTCGGCGCCGGCGGGCGTGGTGTCGGTCTCGGTGCGGATGCTGAGCATCGGCACCGCGTGGCGCACCGGCGCGAAGCCGTCAAGCACCCGGCCGATCACGCGCTGCGTGGGCGAGTCGGGCGTCAGCAGCTCGGGATGCTCCGCCTCCAGCGCCTGCAGCGCCTGGAACAGACGGTCGTATTCGGCGTCGGGAATCTCCGGCGCATCCAGCACGTAGTAGCGGTGGGCGTGGTGGTGCAGCTGCGCGCGCAGCGCAGCCGCCTGCTCGGCGGGGCTGGGGCCGAAAAGATCAGGCGTCTGGGACATGGCTGCGAGTGTACGCAGCCGATCGCCTCATCGCAGGCTCGCCACGTAGGCGGCAACGGCCTGGATCTGCGCGTCGCTCATCATCTTCGTGTTGGCCGCCATCACCGGCTCCAGCCGCTCGCCGGTGCCGTCGCGGTAGCGCTTCAGGCTCTTGACGACGTAGCCAGGCTGCTGGCCGGCCAGGCGCGGCACGGTGGCATCACCCCGGGCCTGCTCGCCATGGCAGCGAAAGCACACCTTGCCGTAGTAGGCGCGGCCCTCGGCCACCTGGGCGGCGGGCGCTGGCGGCGCGCTGGGCTGCATGGTCTGGGCGGCCAGATAGGCCACCGCATCGGCGCGCTCGGCCGGGCTCATGGCCTTGATCAGGCCGCTCATGAACGGGTCCTTGCGGCGGCCGTCGATGAAGCGCCGCATCTGCTCGTCCAGGTAGGCCGGGTTCTGGCCCGCCAGGTTGGGAATCTCCGGCGCCGTGGAATTGCCGTTGGCGCCATGGCAGTTGGCGCAGAAGCCGATCAGCCGGGCACCGCGCTCCAGGGCCTTGGCGTCGGGCGCAGGGGTCTGGCCCGGGGCCGAGGCAGCGGCCAGGCAGGCGAACAGACCCAGGGCGCAGCGCCGCAGCGCGCGCGTGTCCCAACGACTCATGCAGGCCTCCGTACGGGCAGGCAATGTGGATGGGCGATGATACCGGCAGCCCTGGCTGCCACCGGCCAGCCGCGCGCAGCGGCTCTGCGCGGCGTCAACTGAACAGTCGTCGCGCGGCCAGGCTGCCGGCGGCCAGGTCGCGGGACTCCAGCGCGCGGTACAGGCGCAGCAGTTCGGCGCCGATGGCGGCGAACGCGTGCAGCGTGATCGGCTGGCCCTGGTCGTCCACCAGCGTGGCGTCCAGATCGTCAGCCAGGCGACGCGCCTGTTCCTGCCAGGCGGAGAAGGGCTCGGCGGCCTCGGGGGTCTGCGGCACGTCCAGGCTCAGCGTGACTTCGCGCAGCGCCGCCTCACCCGGATCCTCGGCCAGCGCGGCCTGGTGGTCGAAGGCCAGCACCAGCACCGGCGGCGCGCCTTCCTCGGTCGACGGCAGCACCAGCCGACCCGGCACCACGCCGGGCACGAAGCCATGGCGGCCGGCGCACTGCTGCAGGTAGCCCACGCTCCAGGCCACCGAGTTGGCGCGCAGCACCGCGGTCAGCTGGGCATCGTGGGCGCTGGAGAACGCGTCCAGCTCGCGGGCGCGTGCGACGGCATCGAGCATGTCGGGGAAATCGGGCATCGCGCCCACAGCATCGGCAAAGGCCTGCACCTTCTGCACGAACTCGGAGTACTCGATCTCGTTGAGGGCGCCATGCCGGTTGGCCAGTTGCACCGCGGCCTGGAACTCGGTGTAGCGGTGACCGGCCTGGGGCTGTTCCCAGTCACCGGTCTCGCTGTCCAGACCTTCGATGTGAAAGGGCTTGGAGCCGGCGCGGCGCGTGGTGGGCAGGTGCTGCAGCGCCAACTCGCCGCTGATGGGGGTTTCCGGTGCGACGGTGGCGATGGCGTCGATCAGCGCATCGATGCGTGCCGCACGCCGCGTGGCCACCGCGGTGCGCACCGGGTCGGGCAGGCCGACCACCGGCTCGCCGTCGATCGTGGCCGGTGCGGGGTCGACGCCCCCCAGCGTGGGCTCCAGCCGGTGTGCGGGCTCGGCGTTGTCCACCACCTGCGGCTGGCGCGGCCCGGCGCGGCGCGTCGTCCAGGCGCCATGCACCACCACGCCCAGCAACACCACGCCGGCCAGGATGGCCAGTGCCACGGTCAGACTCATTGTTCGACGACTCCTGTCATCCCTCGACCATGCCGACGGCGGCTTCCATGTCCACCGCGACGATGCGCGACACGCCCTGTTCCTGCATCGTCACGCCGATCAGCTGCTCGGCCATCTCCATCGCGATCTTGTTGTGCGAGATGAACAGGAACTGCGTGCCCTTGGACATCTCGCTGACCAGGCGCGCGTAGCGCTCGGTGTTGGCGTCGTCCAGCGGCGCGTCCACCTCATCGAGCAGGCAGAACGGCGCCGGGTTGAGCAGGAAGATCGCGAACACCAGCGCGATCGCGGTGAGCGCCTTCTCGCCACCCGACAGCAGATGGATGGTGCTGTTCTTCTTGCCCGGCGGCTGCGCCATCACCTGCACGCCGGCGTCAAGCACCTCGTCGCCGGTCATGATCAGCCTGGCCTGGCCACCGCCGAAGAGGCTGGGGAACATGCGTCCGAAGCCCTCGTTGACCAGGTTGAAGGTGGTCATCAGCAGGTCGCGGGTTTCCAGGTCGATCTTGTGGATCGCGTCTTCCAGCGTGGTGATGGCGTCGATCAGGTCGGCGTTCTGCGCATCGAGGAAAGTCTTGCGCTCACGCGCCGCCGTCAGCTCGTCCAGTGCCGCCAGGTTGACCGCGCCCAGGCCCGCGATCTCGCGGTTGATGCGGTCGATCTCGCCCTGCAGGCCCCACAGCTTGACGTTGTGGTCCGCGATGCTCTGGGCCAAGGCGGCCAGGTCCACCTCGGCTGCGGTGAGCTGCTCCAGGTACTGGGCACCACCCAGGCTGGCGGCCTGCTGCTCCAGCTGCAGCTTGGTGATCTGCTCACGCAGCGGGTCCAGGCTGCGCTCGAACTGCAGCCGCTGCTCGTCGGCAGCGCGCAGCTTGGCGCTGAGCTCGTCGTACTCGCTGCGGGCGGCGCCCAGGATCTCGGCCTTCTCGGCCTGCAGCGCCAGCGCGTCCTGCAGCCCGGCCTGCGCGGCCTGGTCGTCGAACGCGCCCAGCTCCAGCTGCAGTTGCTCGCCGGCCTGCTCGTTGGCGCGCACCTGCTGCGCGGCGGTCTCGACCTGGCGCTGCAGCTCACCGCGCCGCGCCGACAGCGCCCGCGCCTGGAACTGCGCCTCCTGCGCCTGGCGCTCCAGCGCGCGCAGCTGCTCGCGCGCACCGGCCAGCCGGCGCTCGGCGGCGATCACGTCCTCCTCCAGCTGGGCATGGCGCTCCTGCGTCTCGGCCAGCTGAAGGTCGAGTTCCTCGAAGCGGCCCTCGCCGGTGGCGCGGCGCTCGGCCAGCTCCTCCATCTGCGCATCGACCTCGGCCAGTTCCTCGTCGAGTTGCCCACGGCGGGCCGACGAGGCCTCGGCCTGCTGCGACAGGCGCAGCAGTTCAACCTGCAGCTGGTGGGCACGGGTCTGCGCGTCGGTGGCCTCGCGGCGGGCCTGGGCCAGGCGGCTGGAGGCCTCGGTGAACGCCGCCTCGACGCGGACCAGCCCGGTGCGGGCCTCGTCGGCCAGCAGGTGCTGGGCGCGCGATTCACGCTCCAGGTTCTCGATCTCCTGCGCCCGCGCCAGCAGCCCGGCCTGCTCGGAGTCGGGGGCGTAGAAGCCCACCGCGAACTGCGAGACCGCATGGCCTTCGCGGGTCATGATGACCTCGCCGTGGGTCAGCTGGCCGCGCTGGGCCAGCGCGGTGTCCAGGCTGTCGGCGGTGTAGACGCCCTCCAGCCAGTCGTTCAGCAATGCCTTCAGGCCGGCGTCGTTCAGGCGCAGCAGATCGGACAGCCGCGGCAGTGTCTGGTGGGTGTTCTGAATGCCGGCAGCCGGCGGCGAGTAGAAGGCCAGCTTGGCCGGCGGCGCATCGGCGGCGAAGGCGCGCACGATGTCCAGTCGGCCCACGGCCAGCGCGTTCATGCGCTCGCGCAGCGCCGATTCCAGCGCCACTTCCCAGCCCGCTTCGATGTGGATCTTCGTCCACAGACCGGCCAGGCCGTCCAGACCATGCTTGGCCAGCCAGGGCTTCAGCTTGCCCTCGGTCTGCACCTTTTCCTGCAGCGCACGCAGCGCGTCCAGGCGCGCGCTCAGGTCGGCCTGGCGGGCCGATTCGCGGTTGACCAGCTCCTGCTGGGCGCGTCGGCGCTCGTCGAGCTGCGGGACCTCGTCGCCCAGGGCCTGGGCGCGGGCCTCGGCCTCGGCCTGCACCTCGTCGGCGGCGGCGCTGTCCTCGCGCAGCGCGGCCAGCTTGTCCAGATCGGGCGAGGCCAGGCCCTGGCGCTCGGCAGCCAGGCGCTCGCGGCGGCTGCGCAGCCCCTTCATCTGCTCGTCGATGTTGCGGCTCTCGGCGGCCAGCAGCTGGATCTGCTGCTGCACCTGGGCCACCTGCTGGCGCTGCTGGTTGGCGTGGGCCTGGGCCGCGCGCACCGCATCCTCGTGGGTGGGCGCGTTCAGCGATTCTTCCTCGGCCTGCGCGGCCAGCACCTCGGCCTGTTCCTCGGCGGCCAGGATCTGCTCGGCGATCGATTCCAGCTCGGCCTCGGCCTCGGTGCGGCGCTCGCTCCACTGGGCGTTCTGCGCGACCAGCTCGGCCAGTCGTGCCTGGGCACGCTGGCGGCCTTCAACGACGTAGCGGATGCGCTCTTCCAGCCGGCTGACTTCCAGTTGGGCCTGGGCCAGGTCGCCCTGCCGCGCATGCAGCGCGTCACTGGCGGCGTAGTGGGCCTGGCGGATGGTTTCGAGTTCGGCCTCGACATGGCGCAGCTCAGCCAGGCGCGATTCCAGCGCGTTCGTGGCTTCCAGCGCGGCCAGCTTGACGCGTTCCTCCTCGGCCGCGGCATCGCGGTGCTTGAGGAACCACAGCTGGTGCAGCTTCAGCGTGCCCTGCTCCTGCAGGCCGCGGTACTGCGCGGCCACCTCGGCCTGGCGCTCGAGCTTGTCGAGGTTGCTGCCCAGCTCGCGCAGGATGTCTTCGACCCGCGTGAGGTTCTCGCGGGTGTCCTTCAGCCGGTTCTCGGTCTCGCGGCGGCGCTCCTTGTACTTGGAGACACCCGCGGCCTCTTCCAGGAACAGCCGCAGTTCCTCAGGCTTGGATTCGATGATGCGGCTGATCGTGCCCTGGCCAATGATGGCGTAGGCGCGCGGGCCCAGGCCGGTGCCCAGGAACACGTCCTGCACATCGCGCCGGCGCACCGGCTGGTTGTTGATGTAGTAGCTGCTGGCGCCGTCGCGGGTGAGCACGCGCTTGACGGCGATCTCGCTGTACTGGTTCCAGCTGCCGCCGGCGCGGCCATCCTCGTTGCTGAAGACCAGCTCCACGCTGGCGCGGCTGGCGGGCTTGCGGTTGCCCGAGCCGTTGAAGATGACGTCCTGCATGGACTCGCCACGCAGCTCGCTGGCCTTGCTTTCGCCCAGCACCCAGCGCACCGCGTCCATGATGTTGGACTTGCCGCAGCCGTTGGGCCCCACCACGCCCACGCGCTGGCCCGGCAACTGGAAGGTGGTCGGCTCGGCGAACGACTTGAAGCCGGAGAGCTTGATCTGGTTGAGCCGCATGAAACAAGACGTGAACGGCAGGCCGGCCGGCCTCGCCATGCAAGCCCTGGCAGCGACCGAGCCGTCGCTCTAAGTCATTGATTTATTTAGACAATTCAACCACCGCGGGGTGGCCCGGAAGGCCCGGATGATACCACCGCGGGCCGCCGCGCCGGGCGGCCCGCAGCCCGCGTGCTCAGGCGATCAGCCGCAGCGGCGCGATCGCCGCGCTGTCCGGGAACACCACCTGCGCCAAGGCCTGGGTGGACAGGCGCATGTGGTCGGCCAGCACGCCCTTGAAGACGGCGCGCAGGTCGGTGGTGGGGCGCAGGTCGCGCCGCTCGTGCAACTGGGCCGGGGCCAGACCGGGCCAGTCGGTCAGCACGCGGCCGCCGCGCACGGCGCCACCCAGCACGAAGGCCGCGCTGGCGGTGCCGTGGTCGGTGCCCTGGGTGCCATTGGTGGCCACGGTGCGGCCGAACTCGGTGGCGGCCACCACCACCGTGCGCCGCCAGGCCGAGGAGGCCTGCAGCGTCTCGCGCAACTGCCCCAGGCCGGCATCCAGCACGCTGAAGTTGTGCGCCAGGCGCCCGGTGGGCGACACCGCGTTCGTGTGCGAATCCCAGCCGCCCAGCTCCAGCACCGCGATCTGCGGGCCGTTGGGCTGCGACAGGAACTCGGCCGCGCGTTTGGCCAGGTTGCGGAAGGCGTCGTGCCCGCCCTTGCGCGGGTCGACCGAGGCCATGCTGCCGCCCTGGTCGTCACGCAGCGATTGCGCCCGCGACAGGGCGGTGAGCAGTTCCTTGTCGTCGGCGTACAGCATCCGCAGCCGCTCGAGCAACTCGGTGGGCGGGTCGGGCAATGCCGACGGCGCCCAGGTGTCCACGCCCGGCGAGCCGCGCAGCACCAGCGGCACGGCATTGGCAATCGCCAGGCCCTTGCGCAGGCCGCCCACCTTCAGCGCGCGGCCCAGCCAGCCGTCACGCAGCGTGTAGGGCTGCAAGCCGCCCGATTCCAGCAACTGCTGGCCATCGAAGTGCGAGCGTTCGCGGTAGGCCTGGGCCACCGCGTGGACCACCGTCAGCTCGCCCGCCTTGTAGGCCTCATGCAGCTTGCCCAGTTCGGGGTGCAGCGCAAAGCCCTGCTCCAGCGGCAGCGTCGGCCGGCCGTACTGGGCCATCGGCCCGCGGGCCGAGGCGAAATCGGGGTCGCCCAGTGCCGGCACCGCGGCCAGGCCGTCCATCCCGCCGCGCAGGATGACGAACACCATGCGCGGGTCCTCGGGTCCGGCCGCGCCGGCCATCACCAGGCGCGGCACGGCCATCGTGGAGGCCAGCGCAGCCACGCCCCCGAGCCAGCGGCGGCGGGACAGGTTGTTCAGCGGCAGATCGTCGTGGTTCATCTGTGTACTCCTCAGCGGCGCTGGATCTCGGGGGCCAGCAACAGCATGGTCAAGGCCTGCTCGCCATCGGCCGCCTGGCTGATCTGGCGGGCGGTGCGCTCGGACAGCCCCTCGCCCAGCGCCTGCCGGGCGATGGCGCGTGCATCCTGATGGCCGCCCAGGCGGCGCGACAGCTGCTGGGCCCATTCCACGCGGGTCCACATCGCCTCGGGCCCCAGCCACTCCTCGGAGCGCTCGGGCCAGCCGGCCGGCGACGGCGCGGACTGCACCTCCTGGCCCATGCCGACGATGCCGGCATCAGCCGCCACCGCCACCGACTCGCCGGTCTGGCCCAGCATGCGCAGGCTGCAGACCGCGAACTCTTCCGGCGTGCGCAGCTTGGCGGCCGTGCTCACCCACGCCTCGGGCGCGGTGACCATGGCCTGCGTGACCTGGGTCAGCTGACCGCCGCTGCGCTGCCAGGCGCTGACCATGCGCTCGACCAGCGCCGGCGGCGGCTCGTCGGCGACGAAGTGCCTGGCCATGCGCGCGCAGACGTGGCGCGCCGTGGCCGGGTGGGTGGCCAGCATGTGCAGCGCCTCGTCCAGCGCGCCGGGGCCTTCGGGCAGGCTGCGGCCCATCACCTGCTTGCTGCCCGGTTCGTGCCAGCTGGCGTCGAAGAGCGGCCGCGCGCGCTGGCCGGGCACGTCCTGCGGTGGCCGCCAGCCGGTGAGCACCGCGGCCATCGCGGTGACATCGGCCTGGCTGTAGGCGGCGCTGCCATCGTTGCGCGCCACCCCCAGGGTATGCAGTTCCATCAGCTCGCGCGCCAGGTTCTCGTTCAGGCCGCGGACCTTGTCGACGTTCTTGTCGGTGCGGTAGCCGCCCCGGGCCCGCTGCACGTGCGGCGAATTGGGACCGGCCGAGTGCTGGTTGTCCAGGTACTGCAGCATCGCCGGGTGGGTGGTGCTGGCGCGCAGCATGGCCTCGAAGGTGCCGGCAATGTGCGGGCGGATCGCGTCACGCTCGAAGCTGCCCACCAGGCCCCGCGCCTTGCCCTTGGCCGCCGAGACGGTGAAGTGGTTGGCCCAGAACCACACCAGGTGCTCGGCGAAGGGTCGCCCGGTGCCCAGTGCGGTGCGCAGCCGGATGTAGCGGTCGTCGCGGGTGGCCTGGTTCAGGTCCACGCTGTCCTTGCCGGCATCCGAGGCACGGATGACCTTCTTGGCGGCCTTGGTCGGGCCCATGTTGGGGTCGGCGCCGTCGGGCGCCATGGCCATCTGGCCGGGGTCCTGCGCGGCCGCTTTCCTGCTGCGCTTGAGCTCGCGGGCCAGCTTGTGCACGCGGTGACGGTCGGCCAGCACGTCCTCGGCGTTGCGCACCGCGCGGGCAGGCGGGTCGGCCGGGCCGACCTGGGACAGCAACCAGCCCCGCGGGTCGGCGCCGACGGCCTCCAGCGAGGCCTCGCCCAGGCCGAAGCGAAAAGCGGCGATGTAGGCATCACGGGTGGTGGGCATGCAGTCGATCCTCCGATGTCTCAGACGGCGCCGGGGTCAGTGTGGTTGACCGCGCGCCAGGTCAAGTTTTGCAAAGCCGCCGGGCGGCGTCCGTCAGCAGAGGTGTCGCCGCCCTTCGATGAATCTAAGTCCTTGATTTATTTGAACTAATCAAGCACCCCTGAGCCCTTGCCGGGTAGCGGCGATGGTAGCATTCGCACTTTCCCTGACCGATCACGACCGTTCACCATGGCCCGCACCGCCGCCACCCCGAAGAAGCCCGCCCGCAGCGCCGAGGCCACCGCACCGCAGCAGCGCCCGCTGCCGCCGAACCCGCCCAGCGCGCCCAGCAAGGAACTGCACGTCTTTCCCAACCCGGCGCCGGAGCGCGACTATGTGATCCAGTTCCAGGTGCCCGAGTTCACCTGCCACTGCCCGCTGACCGGCCAGCCGGACTTCGCGCACTTCACGATCGACATGGTGGCCGACCAGCTCTGCGTGGAGCTCAAGAGCCTGAAGATGTACATGTGGAGCTTCCGCCATGAAGGCGCCTTCCACGAGAAGGTGACCAACGACATCCTGTCCAAGATCGTGGCCACCACGAAGCCGCGCTACGCGCGCATCACCGCGCGCTGGTATGTGCGCGGGGGCATCTACACCAACGTCATCGCCGAACACCGCAAGAAGGGCTGGAAGGGCGACGCGGTCGTTCCCGCGCCGCACCTGCCGACGGCCACCGGCCTCTGAGCCGCCCCGCGATGGGCGCCCTGTTCGTTCGCCAGCCCTACCAGAAGGTCGACGTCACGGTGCGCCGCAGCCCGATCGACGGCTACGGCGTCTTCGCGCTGGAGCCGGCGCGGCGCGGCCACAAGATCGGCGAGGTGCGGGGCGAGGCGATCAGCGTGTCCGAAGCGCGCCGCCGCGCCGCCACGCTGGCGCGCATCATGATCGTCGAGGTCAGCCACAAGTCGGCGGTCGACCTGGCCAGTTCCACCGACCCGATGCGCTTCACCAACCACAGCTGCCAGCCCAACGGACGGCTGACGATCCGCGACGGCCGCATCGAGTTCTACGCACTGCGCGACATCGCCCCCGGCGAGGAAATCACCGTCAACTACGGCGAGACCCACCACGAGGGCCGGCTGACCTGCCGCTGCGGCGCCCCCGGCTGCGTGGGCCGGCTCTGAGCCGGTTCTCAGTAGGTGTAGACGCCGCGCCCGGTCTTGCGGCCCAGCCAGCCAGCCGCCACCATTTCCTTGAGCAGCGGGCACGGCCGGTACTTCGAGTCGGCGAACTCCTCGAAGTACACATTCATCACCGCCAGGCACACATCCAGGCCCACCATGTCGGCCAGCGCCAGCGGACCGATCGGGTGGTTGCAGCCCAGCTTCATGCCGGCGTCGATCTCCTCGGGCGTGGCCAGGCCCTCGGCCAGCACGAAGAAGGCCTCGTTGATCATCGGCACCAGGATGCGGTTGACCACGAAGCCCGGCGCGTTCTTCACCGTGATCGGCTGCTTGCCCAGGCGCAGCGCCATGGCCTTGACCGCATCATGCGTGGCGTCGCTGGTCTGCAGGCCGCGGATGATCTCGACCAGGGCCATCATCGGCACCGGGTTGAAGAAATGCATGCCGATGAAGCGGTCGGCGCGCTTCGTCGCCGCCGCCAGCTTGGTGATGCTGATCGAGCTGGTGTTGGTGGCCACCAGGGTCTCGGCGGGCAGCAGGCCGTCGAGCTGCTGCAGGATCTTCACCTTCAGCGCCTCGTTCTCGGTGGCGGCCTCAATCACCAGCTGGGCGCCGGTCAGCGCGCCGTAGTCGGTGCTGCCGCGGATGCGCGATAGCGCGGCGGCCTTCTCGGCCTCGGTCATCTTCTCCTTCTTGATCAGGCGGTCCAGGCTGCCCGCCACCGTGGCCAGGCCCTTGGCCACCGCCTGCTCGCTGATGTCCACCATCACCACGTCGATGCCCACCACCGCGCAGGCCTGCGCGATGCCATTGCCCATGGTGCCGGCGCCGACGACGCCCACAGTCTGAATGCTCATGTCGAGTTTCCGGAGGTTGTAGAAGGATGCCCGCAGTCTACCCAGCCCGAAGTGTCGACAACGCCCTCGGCGCCCGATTTGCCGATCGTGCGAGTTTTGGCATAGAATCGCCGTCTTTGCTGGCAAACCGCGTGTCGATCCAGCCCTGGCAGTTTTCCGGAAACCGTGTGGTGCTTTGATTGCAGAGCCTGCACCGGCCGGCGCCGGACACCGAGCGCAACTACCCCTAGGAACCCCCTGTCAATGACCACCATCCGCGTCAAGGAAAACGAGCCGTTCGACGTCGCCCTGCGCCGTTTCAAGCGCACCATCGAAAAGCTCGGCCTGCTGACCGAACTGCGCGCCCGCGAGTTCTACGAGAAGCCCACCGCCGAGCGCAAGCGCAAGAAGGCCGCCGCGGTCAAGCGCCACTACAAGCGCGTGCGCAGCATGCAGCTGCCCAAGAAGCTGTACTGATCCTCAGTCGCTTCCCCTGAAAAACCCGCCGCGGGACGCCGCTGCGGGTTTTTTTGTGCCCGCCTTTTCGCCGACACTGCCGCCCCATGGACTGGCTGGCCTGGATGGATTCCCTGCTGCGCGGCGCCGCCGCCGCGCTGGCGGCCTTGTTGGCAGCGTGGCTGTGGCGTGCCGGCGCGACCAGCCCGGCGGCGCGGATCGGCCGGCTGCTGCTGGCCGGCCTGGTGGTGCAGACGCTGGCGGGCCACCCCGGCGTGGAATCCTCGCTGTCGCGGGCCGCGCTTGCGCCGCTGGTGGGTGTGGCGGTGGCCAACGCCCTGCTGTTCTGGGCGCTGGCCCTGACCCTGTTCCGTGCCGACGGCCAGGCGCCATCGCACTGGCCGCTGGCCTGGCTGGCGGCGGTGGCGCTGGGCGTCTTCAACGTGTCGCTGGGCTGCACCGGGCGCGACGAGGGCTGGGCGCAAGCCGCCGCCGCGGCCCAGCGCCTGCTGCCGCTGGCCTGTGCCGCCGGCGCGCTGTGGGTGGCGCTGCGGCACTGGCGCGGCGACCTTGTCGAGCCCCGGCGCCGGCTGCGCCTGGTGATCGTCGCCGGCGGCGGCGCCTACACGCTGGTCCAGCTGGCGCTGCGCCTGGGCCAGCCCGGCGGGCGGCTGGTGGGCGGGGCGGCGCTGCTGGACTCGGCCATGGTGGCCGCCATGCTGGCCGCGGTGGTCCTGGGCATGGCCCGGCTGCGCGACGACCTGGGCTGGTTCATCGGTCCGGCGCCCGCCGCCCCGGCCGCACCGCCCCCGTCGCCCGACGTGGCTCCGCCCACAGCGGCCGTCGCGCCGCGCGACCCCGATGACGATCTGACCGCCGAGCGGCTGCAGCGCGCGATGCAGCAGGACCAGCTGTGGCGCCAGGGCGAGCTGGGCATCGGCGCGCTGGCCGCGCGCCTGGGCTGCCCGGAGTACCGGCTGCGCCGGGTGATCCGCGATCGCTTGGGCCACGGCCATTTCAGCGCCTTCATCAACAGCCACCGCATTGCCGCCGCGCAGGCCGCGCTGGCCGACCCGGCGCGGCGCGACCAGGCGGTGCTGGCGATCGCGCTGGACGTGGGCTTCCAGTCGATCGGCCCGTTCAACCGCGCCTTCAAGGCCGCGACCGGCCAGACGCCCACCGAGTTCCGGCGCCAGCAGCTGGCCGATTCCTGAAATCGGCCAGCCCGGCCTGGCTGCTTGCAGGAATCGCGCAGACCGCCGCAGCCGCCAGCGCGACCCTGCGCTCCACGGTGGCCGTCGCCGCCGCAAGGAGCTGACGATGACGCTTGCATGTTCCCGGCCCCTGGGCCGTTTCCTGGACCGTTTCCTGGCTGCGTTGGCGCTGTGCGCCGGTGCCACCCTGTCCCCCGCCTGGGCGGGACTGGGCATGACCCGCCTGCCCGCCAGCGGCGACGACGGACCGGTCACGGTCTTCTACCCCAGCGATGCGGCCGAACGGCCGGTGTGGGCCGGCTGGCAGCCGGTGCCGCTGGCCACCGACGCCCCGCCCGCTGCCGGCAACGGCCGGCTGGTGGTGCTGTCGCACGGCTCGGGCGGCACGCCCTGGGTGCACCTGGACCTGGCGCGCCGGCTCACCGAGGCCGGCTTCGTCGTGGCCCTGCCCCAGCACCGGGGCGATCACGCCGGGGATCCCGGCACCCCAGGGCCCGAGAGCTGGAGCCGCCGCCCTGGCGAGGTGCGGCGGGCGATCGACGCCGTGCTGGCCGATGGCCGCTGGCCCGGCCTGGACGCCCGGCGCGTGGGTCTGTGGGGCCTGTCGGCCGGCGGCCACACGGCGCTGGAACTGGCCGGCGGCCGCTGGTCACCCGCCCGGTTCGCCGAGCATTGCCGGCAACACATCGCCGAGGACTTCGCGGCCTGCGTGGGCCTGTACGCCGAGCTCACCGGTGGCCCGCTCGACGGCCTGAAGCGCTGGCTGGCGCCGCGCGCGCTGGACAGCCGATTCGGCAGCGACACCACCTGGCGCCATGAGCGCGACGAGCGCATCGCCGCCGTGGTGGCCGTGGTGCCGCTGGCCGCCGATTTCGACCCCGCCTCGCTGCAGCGGCCCGCGGTGCCGCTGGGCCTGGTCAACGCCGCGCAGGACCGCTGGCTGCTTCCGGCCTGGCATGGTCTGCGCGTGCTGCAGGGCTGCACCGGCTGTGAGGATCTGGCCACCCTGCCCGACGGCGGGCACGGCGCGATGCTGTCGCCGCCGCCGCCAGTGGGCGGCCTGGCCGGCCGGCTGCTGGCCGATCCGCCCGGCTTCGACCGCGCCGCCACCGTGCCCGCGGTGGAACAACGCACCGTGGCCTTTTTCCAGCGTCACCTGCTGCGCTGAGCTCAGCCGCCCAGACGCTGCTGCAGCCGCTGTGCCGCGGCACTCAGCGCCGCCTCCAATTCGGCCCGCAGCGGGTGCACCGCCCGCCAGGCGGGCCGCACCAGCGCCACATGGAAGGGGATCGAGACGCTCAGCGGCCGCACCAGCAGCGCCGGGCCGGCCATCTCCAGCGCGGTCAGCGGGTTGACGATGCCCAGCCCCAGCCCCTGGCGCACCAGCGCGCAGACCGACACCGCGCTGGGCGTGTCCAGGCGCAGCGTGCGCTCGATGCCGGCCTGCGCGAACAGCGCGTCGATCTGCTGGCGGTAGGGGTCGGTGGGCGCCAGGCTGACGAAGGGCTGGCCGGCGAAGTCGGCCGGCGTCAGTCGCTCCCGCGCCGCCAGCGGATGCCCGGCGGGCAGCACCGCCACCTCGTCGGCCACCAGCAGCGTCTGCAGCGTGCAGGCGGCGGGGGCTTCATGCCGCTCGACCAGGCCCAGGTCATAGCGCTGCTCGGCCAGCGCCGATTCCAGCAGGGGCGACTCCAGGCTTTCCAGACTCACCCGCGCCTGCGGCTGCCCCTGGGCAAAGCCGGCCAGCGCCTCGGGCACCAGCGCGTGGGCCAGGGCCGGCAGGCTGGCCAGAGTCAGCCGCCCCTGGGCAAAGTGCTTCAGCGATTGTGCGGTGGCGGCGATGCGCTCCAGGCCCACATACGAGGCCTTCACCTCGTCCAGCAAGGCCAGCGCGCGGGTGGTGGGGTGCAGCCGGCCCCGCACGCGGTCGAACAGCGCGTAGCCCAGCACCTGCTCCAGCCGCGCCAGCTCGCGGCTCACCGTGGGCTGCGAGGTATGCAGCAGCTCGGCCGCCCGGGTGACATGGCCGGTGCCCATCACGGCGCGGAACACCTCGACCTGGCGGTGGGTCAATTCCATATCACCATTGAATGCATTCAAGAAGAATCAGTATTTTGCAATATGCACCATCTGCGGCAGGATCGCCCCCCATGAACCCGTTCACCGACGACACGCTGCGCGCCCTGGCGCGCCAGCACGGCACCCCGCTGTGGGTCTACGACGCCGCCACGATCCGCCAGCGCATCGCCGACCTGCGCGCCTTCGACACCATCCGCTACGCCCAGAAGGCCAACTCCAACACCCACCTGCTGCGCCTGATGCGCGCCGAAGGGGTGGTGGTGGATGCGGTGTCGCGCGGCGAGATCCTGCGCGCGCTGGCCGCCGGCTACAGCGCCGACGATGCGCCCTGCGGCGCCAGCGGCATCGTCTTCACCGCCGACCTGTTCGATGCCGCCACGCTGGCCACCGTGGTCGAGCACCGGGTGCCGGTGAACGCCGGCTCGATCGACATGCTGCACCAGCTGGGCGCGGCCTCGCCAGGCCACAAGGTGTGGCTGCGCATCAACCCCGGCTTCGGCCACGGCCACAGCAACAAGACCAACACCGGTGGCGAGCACAGCAAGCACGGCATCTGGCACGCGCAGCTGGATGCCGCACTCGCCGCGGTGCGCCAGCATGGTCTGCAGTTGGTGGGGCTGCACATGCACATCGGCTCGGGCGTGGACTACGGCCACCTGCAGCAGGTCTGCCAGGCCATGGTGGATCTCGTCAAGCGCGCCGACTGTGACCTGCAGGCCATCTCGGCCGGTGGCGGTCTGTCGATCCCCTACCGCGAGGGCGACGCGCGCATCAACACCACCCACTACTTCAGCCTGTGGAACACCGCCCGCCAGGCCGTGGCCACCCACCTGGGCCATGGGGTTCACCTGGAGATCGAACCCGGCCGCTACCTGGTGGCGGAAAGTGGCGTGCTGCTGACCGAGGTGCGCGCCACCAAGCCCATGGGGGACAACCGCTTCACCCTGGTGGATGCCGGCTTCTCCGACCTGATGCGCCCCTCGATGTACGGTGCCTACCACGCGATGAGCCTGATCGCGCAGGACGGCACGCCACGCGCCACCGTCGACACGGTGGTGGCCGGACCGCTGTGCGAGTCGGGCGATGTCTTCACCCAGGGCGACGGCGGCGTGGTGCAGCGCCGGGCGCTGCCCGAGGCGCGCGTGGGCGACCTGCTGGTGCTGCACGACGCCGGGGCCTACGGCGCCTCGATGTCGAGCAACTACAACAGCCGCCCGCTGGCCGCCGAGGTTCTGGTGGATGGCGGCCAGGCGCGGCTGATCCGCCGCCGCCAGTCCTTCGGCGAACTGCTGGCCCTGGAAGTGGTCTGAGCGGCGGGGTTTGCGACAATCCGCCGACCCCACATTCCATCCACTGTCGCCATGAGTCTCAAAGACCGCATCACCGAGGACATGAAGGCCGCCATGCGCGCCAAGGAGGCCGAGCGCCTGTCCACCATCCGCATGCTGCTGGCCGCCTGCAAGCAGAAGGAAGTCGACGAGCGCGTGACGCTGGACGATGCGATGGTGATCGGCCTGGTCGACAAGCTGATCAAGCAGCGCAAGGACTCGGTCGCCGCCTACCAGCAGGCCGGTCGCGAGGACCTGGCCGCCAAGGAGAGCGCCGAGATCACCGTGCTGCAGGCCTACCTGCCGGTGCGCCTGAGCGCCGACGAGATCGCCGCCGAGGTGGCTCGCATCGTCGCCGAGGTTGGCGCCGCCGGCCCGGGCGATATGGGCAAGGTGATGGGCGCCGTGAAGGCGCAACTGGCCGGCAAGGCCGACATGGGTCTGGTGTCGGCCGCCGTCAAGGCCGCGCTGTCGAAGTGAGGAACGCGCCGTGAACCTGCCGCTGCAACAGATCGCCGCCGACGTCTGCGTCGCCCCGCAACTCAGCCCCGAGGCCATGGCCGAGGCCGCCCGCCTGGGCTTCAAGGCGGTGGTCAACAACCGCCCCGACTTCGAGCACGGCCCCGACCAGCCCACCAGCGCCGCGGTCCAGGCCGCCGCTGAAGCGGCCGGTCTGGTCTACCGCCACCTGCCGGTGGCCGGTGGCTACCAGTCGCCCGAGGAGATCGCCGCCTTCGCCGCGCTGCTGGCGGAGCTGCCGCGACCGCTGCTGTGCTTCTGCCGCTCGGGGGCACGCTCGACGCGGCTGTACCAGCAGGCCATCAGCCTCTGAGCACGCGCGACACTGACCACGCGCGACATTGACCACGCGCGACACTGACGGAAATTCCGATGCAGGCTGAAAACTTTTCAGCCTTGATTCCTCAGCGTTTCCCCTGATCGGCACCGGCACGGTGCCCTCTGGTCGGGGCCGAGCCGCTACAGTCTCGCCACCCGCGCCACGCCGGCCCCAAGTCGGCGCGGCGCTTCGTTTGTCATGCCCAACGATGGAGTCACCGTGACGGCACTTCTCAAGCTCTCCAAGCTGATTGACGCGCTCAGTGAGCGCGTCGGCCGCTGGACATCCTGGCTGGTCCTGGCCGCGGTGCTGATCAGCGCCGGCAACGCCGTGGTCCGCAAGGTCTTCAGCATCGGCTCGAACGCCTTTCTCGAGATCCAGTGGTACCTGTTCGCCGCCGTCTTTCTGCTGGCGGCCGGCTACACCATGATGCGCCAGGAGCACGTCAAGATCGACGTCATCCTGGGCAAGTTCTCCAAGCGCACCCAGATCAAGGTCGAGATCTTCGGCATCATCGTCTTCCTGTTCCCCTTCGTGATCGAGGTGATCACGCTGGTGACGCCGCTGGTGCTGAAGGCCTACGCCAGCGGCGAGATGTCCAGCAACGCCGGCGGCCTGATCCGCTGGCCGGTGTATGCGCTGGTGCCGATCGGCTTCACGCTGCTGGGCCTGCAGGGCGTGTCCGAGCTGATCAAGCGTTTCGCCTTCCTGCAAGGCCTGGTCGACGACCCCACCAAGCGCCACCAGCAGAAATCGGCCGAAGAGGAGCTGGCCGAAGTGATCCGTGCCCGTGAAGAAGGAGCCGCGAAGTGATCGAGTTCCTGACCCACAACATGGCGCCCGTGATGTTCGCGGGCCTGATCGTGTTCCTGCTGATGGGCTTCTCGGTGGCGTTCTCGCTCGCCGCAGCCGGCCTGTTCTTCGGTTTCGTCGGCGTCGAACTGGGCATCCTGCCGGCCTCGCTGCTGCAGGCCCTGCCGCTGCGCGTCTTCGGCATCATGCAGAACGACACGCTGCTGGCGATCCCGTTCTTCACCTTCATGGGCCTGATCCTGGAGCGATCCGGGATGGCCGAGGATCTGCTGGACACCATTGGGCAGCTCTTCGGTCCGGTGCGCGGCGGCCTGGCCTTCGCGGTGATCTTCGTCGGTGCGATGCTGGCGGCCACCACCGGCGTGGTGGCGGCGTCGGTGATCTCGATGGGCCTGATCTCGCTGCCCATCATGCTGCGCTACGGCTACGACCGGCGCATCGCCTCGGGCGTCATCGCCGCGTCGGGCACGCTGGCGCAGATCATCCCGCCCTCGCTGGTGCTGATCATCATGGCCGACCAGCTCGGCCGGTCGGTGGGTGACCTGTACAAGGGTGCCTTCCTGCCGGGCTTCGTGCTGACTGGCCTGTACGTCGGCTTCGTCATCCTGGTCACGCTGTTCCGGCCGCAGTGGGCGCCAGCCCTGCCGCCCGAGGCACGCACCTTCCGCGAGCCCGATGGCAGCTCCGGCCTGCGCTCGCTGGGCGTGCTGACCGTGCTGTCGGTAGCTGCCGCCGTGGCCTTCGCCAAGAGCCGCCCCGACACCATGCCCACCGACGAGCTGATCGTGCTGTCGATGTGCGTGGGCGTGGGCGTGGCCTTCTCGCTGGCGGTGCTCAACAAGCTCACCGGCCGCGGCCTGCTGTCGAAGATGGCCGAACGTGTCACCTTCGTGCTGATCCCGCCGCTGGGCCTGATCTTCCTGGTGCTGGGCACGATCTTCCTGGGCATCGCCACCCCCACCGAGGGCGGTGCGATGGGCGCCGTTGGTGCGCTGATCATGGCGATCTCGCGCCGCCGCCTGTCGATGCACCTGATGAAGCAGGCCATGGATTCGACGATGAAGCTGTCCTGCTTCGTGGTCTTCATCCTGCTGGGCTCCACCGTCTTCAGTCTGAGCTTCCAGGGTGTTGACGGCCCGATCTGGGTGGAACACCTGCTGACCAGCCTGCCGGGCGGCCAGCTGGGCTTCCTGATCGTGGTGAACATCCTGGTCTTCGTGCTGGCCTTCTTCCTGGACTTCTTCGAGCTGTCCTTCATCGTGGTGCCGCTGCTGGGTCCGGTGGCCGAAAAGCTGGGCATCGACCTGGTCTGGTTCGGCGTGCTGCTGGCGGTGAACATGCAGACCTCGTTCATGCACCCGCCCTTCGGCTTCGCGTTGTTCTACCTGCGCAGCGTGGCGCCGGTGGACAAGTACAAGGACAAGGTCACCAACGCCGAGATCGCACCGGTCACCACCGGCCAGATCTACTGGGGCTCGGTGCCCTTCGTGATCATCCAGATCATCATGGTCGGCCTGATCATCGCCTTCCCCAACCTGGTCTCCGGCGGCCTGGACAAGAAGGCGGATCTGGACACCAGCAACGTGATCATCGAAGTCCAGCCGAACGACAACGCCCCGGACAAGGAGATCGACACCAACGCCCTGTTCGGCACGCCGGCCAGCGCCCCGCAAGGCGGCAAGGAGCCGGACCCGATGGACGCGTTCAAGAAGTGAGGCCATGGCCGGGCATGCCCGGCCATGGCGACGCCCCAGGCCCGACGGCGCAGCCACGCCGTCGGGCTTTTTTCTTGGCCAGGATCCATCGGATCCCGCAGGTCTCAGGCATGAAAAAAGGGCCCTGCGGTGGCAGGGCCCTTCGGCTTCGAGAGGGATGGGCAGGCCGCTACTAGGCGGCCGCCGTCCTCACAGCTTCTGCTGGTGCATGAACTCGTCGAAGCTGGCTTCGGCGAAGCGGAACCACAGGTTCTGGTCGGCGCGGAACTTGGCGTAGTCGTCGTACACCTTCTTCCAGTTCGGGTTCTTGGCCGAGATCTCGGAGTACAGGGCCATCGATTCCTTGAAGGCCGACTCCATCACGTCCTTCGGGAAGCGGAACAGCTTGGTACCGCCGGCCACCAGCTGACGCAGCGCCGCCGGGTTGCGGCCGTCGTACTTGGCCTGCATGTCGACGTGGGCGTAGGCAGTGGCGCACTCCAGGATCGCCTTGTACTCAGGCGACAGCGCGTCGTAGGCCTTGGAGCTGACGAAGAAGTCCAGCTGCGGGCCGCCTTCCCACCAGCCCGGGTAGGCGTAGTTCGGGGCCACCTTGTTGAAGCCCAGCTTCTGATCGTCGTACGGGCCGATCCACTCGGCGGCATCAATCGTGCCCTTTTCCAGCGACTGGTAGATCTCGCCGCCGGGGATGTTCTGCGGCACGCCACCCAGGCGCTCGACCACCTTGCCGGCGAAGCCGCCGACGCGGAACTTCAGGCCCTTCATGTCGGCCAGCGACGTGATCGGCTTGCGGTACCAGCCACCCATCTGGGCGCCGGTGTTGCCGCCAGGGAAGTTGACGATGTTGTAGCCGCGGTAGAACTCGCGCATCAGCTTCAGGCCGTTGCCCTCGAACATCCAGGCCGTCATCTGGCGGCTGTTCAGGCCGAAGGGGATGGCGCAGCCCAGGGCGAAGGTCTCGTCCTTGCCGAAGAAGTAGTACGGCGCGGTGTGGGCCATCTCGACGGTGCCGTTCTGCACGCCGTCGACCACGCCGAACGCGGGCATCAGCTCGCCGCCGGCATGGATCGAGATCTGGAACTTGCCGCCGCTCAGCGCGGAGACCTGCTTGGCGAACTCGTCAGCCGCACCGAAGATGGTGTCCAGCGACTTCGGGAAGCTGGAAGCCAGGCGCCAGCGGATCTGGGCCTGGGCTTGCACGATCGCCGGGGCGGTACCGGCCGCCAGCACGCCAGCCAGGCCGGCACCACGGACAAAGGAACGACGTTCCATGTAGGTGAACTCCTCAGTAAAGAGCGACCGCGGAAAGAGGGTCGGTCGGACGATTCTAGGAGTGGGTCCTCACAGCCCTGCGGCGGGTTTCCCCCGAGCGCCCCCTGGCTGACAGGAAGAAATTTCCGGCCTGGCCGGAACCGCGCTCAGCTGCCGGCCACCTTCATGCGCTCGAGCAGCACCGAACCGATGGTCTTGCCACCCAGCGTGAAGGCGTCGGCGCCGACGGCCACCACGCCCTTGAGCATCTGCCGCAGGTTGCCGGCGATGGTGATCTCGTGCACCGGGTGGACGATGCGTCCGCCCTCGACCCAGTAGCCGGCGGCGCCGCGCGAATAGTCGCCGGTCACGGGATTGACGCCCTGCCCCATCAGGTCGGTGACGAACAGGCCGCGGCCCAGCTTGCGCAGCATCTCGTCGAGGTGGTCGCCGGCTTGGGTCAGGCGGCTGGACAGGCGCAGGTTCTGCGAACCGCCAGCGTGGCCGGTGGTCTTCATGCCCAGCTTGCGCGCCGAGTAGCTGGACAGGAAATAGCCCTGCACCACACCGCCCTCGACCACGCGCCGCGCCCGGGTGCGCACGCCCTCGTCGTCGAACGGGGCGCTGGCCTTGCCGCGCGGCAGCAGCGGGTCTTCGATGACGTCGATGTGGTCGGCCCAGACCGGCTGGCCCAGGCTGTCGACCAGGAAGCTGGCCTTGCGGTACAGCGCGCCACCGCTGACGGCCTGCACGAAAGAGCCCAGCAGGCCGGCGGCCGCGGTGTTCTCGAACAGCACCGGCACCTCGCAGGTGGCGATCTTGCGGGCCTTCAGCCGGGCCAGCGTGCGCTCGGCGGCGTAGCGGCCCACCGCCTCGGGCGAGGCCAGCTGCAGCGCGTCGCGCTCAGAGCTGTACCAGTAGTCGCGCTCCATGCCGGCGCCGCGCCCGGCGATTGGCGAGACCGACAGCGAATGGCGCGAGCTGGCATAGCCGCCCCGGAATCCCCGGCTGTTGCCCGCCCAGAAGTGCGACTGCTGCGCCGACACCGAGGCGCCCTCGCTGTTGGTGATGCGCTTGTCCACGGCGAAGGCCGCGTCCTCGGCCCGGCGGGCCAGGCGCGCCGCGCCTTCGGCGTCGAGCGCCCAGGGGTGGAACAGGTCCAGGTCGCGCGCGGCCTCGTCGGCGCTGACCAGGTCCTCGGCGTCAGGCAGGCCGGCGGCCGGGTCCTCGGCGGTGAAGCGGGCGATGTCGTAGGCGGCGCGCACCGTCTGCTCCAGCGCCTGGCGCGAGAAATCGGAGCTGCTGGCATTGCCGCGCCGCTGGCCCAGGTAGACCGACACGCCCACCGACTTGTCGCGGTTGCGCTCGACGTGCTCCACCTCGCCGCGGCGCACCGAGACCGACAGGCCGGCGCCCTCGGACACCTCCACCCCGGCGTCGCTGGCCCCCAGGTGGCGCGCCATCGTCAGCACATCCTCCACGATCTGCTGAAATTGTTCACGGTCGAAGGCAAAGCCCTGGGCGGCGGTGGCGGTCATCGGGTGTGGTCGGTGTCGTGGACGGTACGCCGCCCGGTCAGAATTGCGGGGACAATCATAGCCACACCCACACCGCCCGACCGCCGGCCTGTCCCATGCGCTCCGCGCCCGCCCACCTCGACCCACCCGACGACGACTTCAGCGCCCGCCCCAGCAAGTCGGCGCTCAAGCGCCAGAGCCATGACCTGCAGGCGCTGGGCCGCGCGCTGAGCGAGCTGCCCGCCTCGCGCCTGGAGGCGCTGGCGCTGCCCGAAACGCTGGCTGGGGCGATCGCCGACTACCGCCGCATCCGCTCGCACGAAGGCCTGCGCCGCCAGCTGCAGTACATCGGCAAGCTGATGCGCCAGGTCGATCCGGCGCCGCTGCAGGCCGCCGTGGACGATTTCCGCCTGGGCGGCGCCCGCCAGTCGCTGGCCCTGCACACCGCCGAGCGCTGGCGCGAGCAGCTGCTGGCCGACGACAGCGCCCTGACCCGCTGGCTGGCCGAGCACCCCGACACCGGTGCCCAGCAGCTGCGCAGCCTGGTGCGTGCCGCCCGCAAGGATGCGCAGCCCGACACCGCCACCGGCGCCGTGCGCCACGGCCGGGCCTACCGCGAACTGTTCCAGCTGATCAAGCAGGCCCTGGCCCAGGCCGACGCGGCCGACGACGACACCGAGGAGAACGATGATGAGTGAGCCCGACCACCTGCGCGTCGGCCTGGTCTCGGTCAGCGACCGCGCCAGCAGCGGCACCTATGAGGACAAGGGCATCCCGGCGCTGCGCGAGTGGCTGGGCCGCGCGCTGCGCAACCCGATCACCTTCGAGACCCGGCTGATTCCCGACGAGCGGCCGCTGATCGCCGCCACGCTGACCGAGCTGGTCGACCAGGCCGGCTGCGACCTGGTGCTGACCACCGGTGGTACCGGCCCGGCGCCGCGCGACGTCACGCCCGAAGCCACGATGGATGTGGCCGACAAGCTGATGCCCGGCTTTGGCGAGCAGATGCGGGCGATCAGCCTGCGCTTCGTGCCCACGGCCATCCTGTCGCGTCAGGTGGCGGTGATCCGTGGCCGCTGCCTGATCATCAACCTGCCAGGCCAGCCCAAGAGCATCGCCGAGACGCTGGAAGGCCTGCCCCGGGCCGAGCCGCCGGCCCCCGGCATCTTCGCGGCCGTGCCCTACTGCATTGACCTGATCGGTGGCCCCTACATGGAGACCGATCCCGAGGTCATCGTCGCCTTCCGACCCAAGTCGGCCCAACGGCCGCCACGCGGATGAACACGCGCCGTCGCTCCGTCGGTGGCGCCCTGGCGGCGCTGCTGCTGGCGCTGGGTGCCGAGGCCCTGGCCGCCGAGGCCGTGCTGCCCTACACCGTGCAGCCGCACGACACCCTGATCGGCCTGGGCCGCGACGTGCTGATCAGCCCGCAGGCCTGGCCCGAGGTGGCGCGCCTGAACCGCCTGCCCAACCCCAACCTGATCCGCACCGGCCAGGTGCTGCAGATGCCGCTGCGCCTGCTGCGCTCGGCGCAGGCACCGGCCCGCCTGGACGCGATCGAGGGCAGCGTGCGCCTGGCCGGCCGAGAGGCCCGCGCGGGCGACACGGTGCTGCCCGGCCAGGCGCTGGACGTGGCGGCCAACAGCTCCGCCGTGTTGATCCTGGCCGATGGCAGCCGCCTGCAGCTGGCGCCGCTGAGCCAGGGCGAACTCAGCGAAAGCCAGCGCTACCTGCTGCGCGCCAGCCAGCCCGACGATGAAGGCCTGTTCGCCGGCACGATGCGCCTGCTGCGCGGCACGCTGGAGGTGCTGGCCACCAAGCTGCAGCGGGCCAAGCCGCTGGAGGTGACCACGCCCACCGCCGTGATCGGCGTGCGCGGCACCGAGTACCGGGTGCGCCACGAAGACCAGCGCTCGGTCGCCGAAGTGCTGGAAGGCCGCGTGCAGGCCGACGTGGGCGCCAGCAGCGTGCTGCTCGACGCCGGCTTCGGCAGTGCGCTGCAGCCCGGCCTCACCGCCGCGCCAGTGGCCCTGCCACCGGCGCCTGATCTGTCGTCGGTGCCCACGCTGTTCGAGCGCCCGGTGCTGCGCTTCAAGGTCCCGGGCAATGACCCGCTGCGCGTGCAGGTGGCCGCCGATGCCGGCTTCAGCCGCATCCTGCGCGACGAGCGTTTCGCGGCCGGTGCCGAGGCGCGCCTGACCGGCCTGCCCGACGGTGACTGGTACCTGCGTGTGCGGCGCAGCAACGAACAGGGCCTGGAAGGCCGCAACGCCCAGCTGAAGGTGCAGTTGCGCGCGCGCCCCGAGCCGCCCGCAGCAGTGGCGCCGGTGCACCGGGGCAAGCTCAGTGTGGGGGAAGTTGCCCTGAACTGGGCCGAGAACACCGACGCCGCGCGCTACCGCATCGAGCTCTCGCGCGACCCGGCCTTCGCCACCGGCGTGCAGCGCCTGGATGGCCTGAGCGGCGCGCGCACCACGCTGACGCTGTCCGAGCCCGGCACGGTCCACTGGCGCCTGGCCAGCCTGCGTGCCGACGGCAGCGCCGGCCCCTGGGGTGATGCGCAGCAGTTCGAGCTGCGCGCGCTGCCCACGCCGCCCAGCCTGGCGCTGGACGGCAACGCGCTGACGCTGGCCTGGAGCGGCCGCCCCGAGGACAAGCAGCAGGTGCAGCTCGCGCGCGAGGCGGATTTCGCCACCCGCGTGGCCGAGGCCGAACTGAGCGAGCCGCGCTGGCAGCTGGCCAAGCCCGAGCAGCCCGGCACCTACTACTTCCGCTACCGCACGGTCGAGCCCGACGGCTTCACCACGCCCTGGAGCAGCACGCAGAAGATCGAGCTGCCGCGCGACTGGCGCGGCGCCTGGGGTCTGCTGCTGCCGCTGCTGTTCGCGCTGTGATCCTTCCCGGCAGCGCCGGGGACCGGCTCACTTGACCAGGCGGTTCAGGCGCTCGGCGTCGAACTGCTCGGTGGTGTGGGCTTCCTGCGGCACGCATTCGGCGGCCGGCAACTCGCGCGCCTGGGCCGAAAGCTTCTCGATCGCCTGCCACAGCAGGGCGATCTGGTGCTCGTGGGTCGAGGCGTTGTCGATCAGGCCCTTCATCGCCTGCGCCACCGGGTCATCGCCCGCGGTCACGCCATAGGCCGAGAAGCCCATGCGCGCGGCTGCGGCCTCGCGCTCCTGGTCTTTTTCAGCCTGGATGATGCGCGCCGGGTTGCCCACCGCCGTGGCGCCCGCCGGCACCGGCTTGGTCACCACCGCGCCCGAGCCCACACGGGCACCCGCGCCCACGGTGAAACCGCCCAGCACCGCCGCGTTGGCGCCGACGATCACGCCGGCCTCCAGCGTCGGGTGGCGCTTGGCGCCCTTGACCAGCGAGGTGCCGCCCAGCGTCACGCCCTGGTAGATCGTGCAGCCGTCGCCGATCTCGGCCATCTCGCCGATCACCACGCCCATGCCGTGGTCGATGAACACCCGGTGGCCGATCGTGGCACCCGGGTGGATCTCGATGCCGGTGGCCCAGCGCGAGACATGCGAGATGAAGCGGCCCAGCCACTTGAAGCCATGCCGCCAGCACCAGTTCGCCCGGCGGTGCAGCACCAGCGCGTGCAGGCCCGGATAACAGGTCAGCACCTCCCAGGTGCTGCGGGCAGCCGGGTCACGCTCGAGGATGCAGGCGATGTCTTCGCGCAGGCGGTGGAACATGGCGTTGGGGACCGGACGTGTAGGACGTGAGTGTCCGCACTCAGTGTAGCCCGCGGCCGGAAATCCTGCTGTCAGCGCCCCCGCCCGCCGCCGTCGCGCTGCTGCATGGTGCGCGCAATACCGCGCAGGATGTGCACCTCTTCCTCGGTGGGCTGCAGGCGGTTGGCCAGCTGGTTCAGGCGCGGCATCAGCTTCTTGGGCGCGGCCGGATCCAGAAAGCCGATCTGCACCAGCATCTCGCGCCAGTGGGCCAGCAGGCCCTGCACCATCGTGGCATCGGCCTGGCGCACCGGGGCGGTCCGCGCCTGCACCGGGAAGCTGCCCAGCGCCTGGCGCCACTCGTAGGCGATCAGTTGCACCGCCTGGGCCAGGTTCAGCGAGCCGAAATCGGGCGCGGTGGGGATGCTCAGGCAGGCGTGGCAGCGGTAGACATCGTCATTGCCCAGGCCGAAACGCTCGCTGCCGAAGACGAAGGCCACGCGGTGGGCGCTGCCGGCCAGGCCGGCCAGGTGCGGGCGCGGCGCCTCGGTGGGCGGGCCGAAATCGCGCGGGGTCATCGCCGTGGCACAGGCCCAGGTGATGCCGTCCAGCGCCTGGACCAGCGTGTCCACCACACGCGCGCTGCGCAGTACGTCGTCGGCGCCGCTGGCCAGGGCCACGGTCTCCTCGCGGTTCAACACATCGGGCCAGCGCGGCGCCACCAGCACCAGGTCGTGGAAGCCCATGACCTTCATCGCCCGTGCGGCCGCCCCCACGTTGCCGGCATGGCTGGTGCCCACCAGCACGAAGCGGGTGCCCGACGGGCAGGCAGGGTGTGACGGAAGAACGCTCAGTTCGGACATGGCTGCGGCTAGAATGCGGGTTTGCCCTGGGCATTGTCGCGCCTGTCCGGCCACCGGACGCGCGGGCCCGCGCTCTTTGATCCTCGTCGCCACGTCCTGCCTGCGCCTGCTGGCGCCGGTCCCCTTGCCGCCTGAAGTCCCATGTCGCAATCCCTCCACCCGATGCTCAACATTGCCGTCAAGGCGGCCCGCGCGGCCGGCTCGATCATCAACCGGGCGTCATTGGACGTGGATTCGCTGAAGGTCAACACCAAGGCCCCGAACGATTTCGTCACCGAGGTCGACCAGGCCGCCGAGCAGGCCATCATCGAGACCCTGCTGACCGCCTACCCCGGCCACGGCATCCTGGCCGAGGAATCGGGCCGCACCCACGGCGCCAAGCACAGCGATTTCGTCTGGATCATCGACCCGCTGGACGGCACCACCAACTTCATCCACGGCTTCCCGGTCTACTGCGTGTCGATCGCGCTGTCCTTCCGCGGCAAGATCGAGCAGGCGGTGGTCTACGACCCCACCCGCAACGACCTCTTCATCGCCTCCAAGGGCCGTGGCGCCTACCTGAACGACAAGCGTCTGCGCGTCTCGCGCCGCACCCGTCTGGCCGACGCCCTGATCGGCACCGGCTTCCCGTTCCGCAAGGGCGACAACTTCCAGCGCTACCTGAAGATGTTCGAGGCGGTGCTGCCGCACTGCGCCGGCGTGCGCCGGCCCGGTTCGGCCGCGCTGGACCTGTGCTACGTGGCCGCCGGCTACACCGACGGCTTCTTCGAGACCGGCCTGTCGCCCTGGGACATCGCCGCCGGCTCGCTGATCATCACCGAGGCCGGTGGCCTGATCGGCAACTTCACCGGCGAGGCCGACTTCCTGCACCAGCGCGAGGTGGTGGCGGGCAACCCCAAGGTCTATGCGCAGCTGGTGCAGCTGCTCACGCCCTTCAGCCGCGTGATCACCGAGGACGAGGCCGCGCCCGCCCCGGCGCCGGTCCCCGAACCGGACGCCAAGCCGGCCGAGCGCAAGCCGATCCGCCTGCGCAAGAAGGCCGTCGAGCCCACCCAGGGCGACGACGCCCCGTTCTGACGCCCGCCCCAGCAGCGTGAGCAGGGCAGCCGACGCGCCGCCGGGCGCCGACGAGTTCGCGGGCCACACGCCCATGATGGCCCAGTATTTCCGCCTGAAGGCGGGGTTCCCCGAGACCCTGCTCTTCTACCGGATGGGCGATTTCTACGAGCTGTTCTTCGAAGACGCCCGCAAGGCGCACCGCCTGCTCGACATCACCCTCACCACCCGCGGCCAGAGCAATGGCGAGCCGGTGGTCATGGCCGGCGTGCCGGTGCATTCGGTCGAGAGCTACCTTGCACGGCTGCTGAAGCTGGGCGAGGCGGTCGCCGTGGCCGAGCAGGTGGGCGATGTCGCCACCGCCAAGGGGCCGGTCGAGCGCAAGGTGGTGCGGGTGGTCACCCCCGGCACCGTCACCGACGCCGAGCTGCTCGACGAGCGCAGCGAGACCCTGCTGCTGGCGCTGTCGCGCCACAAGGCCACCTTCGGCCTGGCCTGGCTGGGTCTGGCCAGCGGCCAGCTGGGTCTGGCCGAGTGCGGCGAGCGCGAACTGGCCGGCTGGCTGGCGCGCCTGGCCCCGGCCGAGATCCTGATCGACCGCGAGGACCTGCCACCCGCCGTGCGCCAATGCCCCGCCGCCCGCACGATGCGGCCGGCCTGGCAGTTCGACGCCGGCCTGGGCCTGCGCAAGCTGTGCGAGCAGCTGCGCGTGGCCACGCTGGCCGGCTTCAATGCGCAGGAGATGAGCACCGGCCACGCCGCCGCCGCCGCGCTGCTGTCCTATGCCGAGCACACCCAGGGCCGCGCGCTGGCCCATGTGCAGACCCTGACGGTCGAGCGCAGCTCCGACCTGATCGAGCTGCCCCCCGCCACGCTGCGCAACCTGGAGCTGACCGAGACGCTGCGCGGCGAGCGCGCGCCGACGCTGCTGTCGTTGCTCGACACCTGCCGCACCGGCATGGGCAGCCGCGCGCTGCGCCACTGGCTGACCCACCCGCAGCGCGATCGCAGCACCGCCAGCGCGCGGCTGGCGGCGATCGGCACACTGCAGGAAGCGGGCTTCGAGTCGCTGCGCGAGGCGCTGCGCCAGGTCAGCGATGTCGAGCGCATCACCGCGCGCATCGCGCTGCGCCAGGTGCGCCCGCGGGAGCTCTCCGGCCTGCGCCACACGCTGGCCACGCTGCCGGCGCTGCGCGCGGTCGTGCCCTTCGGCACCGCGCTGCTCGACCAGTGCCTGGCCGACCTGTCGCCCGAGCCCGCCATCGCCGAGCTGCTGCTGCGCGCGATCGCCGAGGAACCGGCCGTGCTTTTGCGCGACGGCGGCGTCATCGCCACCGGCTTCGATGCCGAGCTGGACGAGCTGCGCGCGATCGGCCAGAACTGCGACGCCTTCCTGCTGGACCTGGAGACCCGCGAGCGCGCCCGCACCGGCATCGCCAACCTGCGGGTGCAGTTCAACAAGGTGCATGGCTTCTACATCGAGGTCACCAGCTCCGGCCTGGACCGCGTGCCCGTCGACTACCAGCGCCGCCAGACGCTGAAGAACGCCGAGCGCTTCATCACGCCGGAGCTGAAGACCTTCGAGGACAAGGCGCTGTCGGCCCAGGACCGGGCGCTGGCGCGCGAAAAGTTCCTCTTCGAGCAGCTGCTCGACCAGCTGCAGGCCCACCTGCGCCCGCTGAGCGCATTGGCCCACGCGCTGGCCAGCCTGGACGCGCTGGCCGCGCTGGCCGAGCGTGCTGCCACGCTGGGCTGGTGCACGCCCGAGTTCGTGCGCCACCCGGCGATTGAGATCGAGGGCGGCCGCCACCCGGTGGTCGAGGCGCGGCTGGCCGAGACCGGCGGCGGCGAGTTCATCGCCAACGACTGCCGCCTGGATGCCCGCACCCGCATGCTGATCGTCACCGGCCCCAACATGGGCGGCAAGAGCACCTTCATGCGCCAGGTGGCGCTGATCTCGCTGCTGGCGGCGATGGGCTCGTGCGTGCCGGCGCGGCGCTGCCGCCTGGGTCCGATGGACGCCATCCATACCCGCATCGGCGCCGCCGACGACCTGGCCAATGCCCAGTCCACCTTCATGCTGGAGATGACCGAGGCGGCGCAGATCATCCACGGCGCCACCGAGCAGTCGCTGGTGCTGATGGACGAGATCGGCCGCGGCACCTCCACCTTCGACGGCCTGGCGCTGGCCTCGGCGATAGCCAGCCATCTGCACGACCGCAACAAGGCCTTCACGCTGTTTGCCACCCACTACTTCGAGCTGACCGAGTTCCCGCGCCGCCATGAGCGGGCGCAGAACTGGCATGTCAGTGCGGCCGAGAGCGGCGAGGACATCGTCTTCCTGCACGCCATCGAGCCCGGCCCCGCCAGCCGCAGCTACGGCGTGCAGGTGGCCCGCCTGGCCGGCATGCCGCCGGCCCTGGTGCGCCAGGCCCGCAGCACACTGGAGGCGCTGGAGGCACAGTCGCGCAGCGGCGAGTCGCAGGTCGACCTGTTCGCCGCCCCGCCGGCCGCACCGGCTGTCACCTGTTCAGAGGTCGAGGAGGCCCTGGCCGCCATCGATCCGGATACCCTCACCCCCCGGGAAGCGCTGGATGCGCTGTACCGGCTGAAGAAACTCCACACCCGCTTTACGCCATGACCTACTGCGTCGGCATCCGGCTCAATGCCGGTCTCGTCTTCCTCTCCGATTCGCGCACCAACGCGGGCCTGGACGCGATCAGCACCTTCCGCAAGATGATCGTCTACGAGAAGCCGGGCGAGCGCTTCATGACCCTGCTGTCGGCCGGCAACCTGAGCATCAGCCAGTCGGTGCGCGAGATCCTGCAGGTCGAGAAACTGGCCAACGGCGATGACGAGCCGATCACCATCTGGAACGCCACCAGCATGTTCGACGCCGCCCGCGTGCTGGGCAGCGCGGTGCGCCGCGTTTACGAGCAGGATGGCCCGGCGCTGAAGGCGGCGGGCATCGACTTCAACTGCTCGATGATCTTCGGCGGCCAGATCGCCGGCGAAGCGATGCGCCTGTTCCTGGTGTATTCGGCCGGCAACTTCATCGAAGCCACGCGCGAGACCTGCTTCTTCCAGATCGGCGAGAGCAAGTACGGCAAGCCCATCCTCGACCGCGTGCTCACCCCCACCACACCGCTGGACCAGGCCGCCAAATGCGCGCTGGTCTCGATGGACTCCACGCTGAAGTCCAACCTGTCGGTGGGCCTGCCGCTGGACCTGCTGGTCTATGAGGAAGGCCGGCTGAAGAGCGACCGCATCGTCTGCATCGACAACGAGAACCCGTATTTCCGGATGATCCACGAGACCTGGGGCCAGCGGCTGCGTGAGGTGTTCGAAGGCATCGACGATCCACAGTGGGACGGCGGCGAAGCCGCTCATCCGCTGAAGACCGACACCGGGCGCTACGAGCCGATGCGCAAGATCGCCCGGCCGGAAGACAAGATCGTCTGAGAGGCTGAGCGGGCCGGCGCGATGAACCTGACGGCCGCCCTCGCCCTGCTCGTTGACGACGAGTTGCGGGCCCGGGCGGCGCTGGAGGCGCTGTTCGCCCAGGCCACCCTGCAGCGCGACGACGCGCTGGCCGATGAGGCGGCGGTCGGCATCCTGCTGGGCATCGGCCTGAACTACGTCGACTTCCGGGGCCGCCAGCGCTGGTGCGGCTACCTGCACGAGCGCCTGGACACCAGCGAGGCCTCCGCGCTGCTGACACACGCCGCCGCCGGCGACCCCGCGGCGATGCGCCGCTGCGGCGCCGCGCTGGTGCTGCCCTACATCGCCGATGACCCGTCCCTGCTGCCCCCGCCCTGGCTGAACCAGGTGGCCCAGGCGCTGCTGCGCGGCCTGCACCACAGCGAGCGCCTGCCGCCCTCGCAGCGCCTGGTGCTGGCCAAGGTGCTGTTCGACCACTTCTCGATGCAGCTCGACACCACCGCTGTCAGCCGCGTGCAGGCGGTGCAGCAGGAGCGCCTGCTGCTCGACCCGCTGAGCCCGGCCGAACAGGCCCAGTGGTGGTTGCTGGTGCTGGGCCATGCCGAGTACTTCGGCGAGATGGAGGCCGCCCGCCAGGCCCGCCAGCGGCTGGAAGCCCTGGTGGAGCGCCATGGCCTGAAGGCCTACCGCACCGCCGAGTTGTGCGGCGAGATGCAGCTCGCGCTGCGCGAGCGCCAGCTCGACCGCGCCGCCCGCATCGACCGCGAGCTGGAAGGGCTGATGCCCGAGCTGCGCGCGGGCTTCCTGGTCCAGTGCCTGCGCGCCCAGGCCAGCTACCGCGCCTTCCGCGGCGACAACGCCATGGCGCTGGCCCTGACCGATCGCCTGCTGGCGCTCTGCGGTGACCTGGAGGTGCCCGAGCGCGACCAGGGCGCCTACCACGGCCTGCGCGCCAACATCCTGGCCGCCACCGGCCGCTTCGACGACGCATTGCGGGTGCTGCAGGGCCTGCGCGCCAGCCAGACGGGCAGCCAGGCCGAGATCCTGGAGGCCATGATGGCCTTCGTCGAGGTCGCCGCCCGGCTCGACACCCAGCCCGATGTGGCGCTGGACCGCCTGGGCAGCGCGCTGGCCGATGCCGCCCGCCTGGGCTACACCCGCTTCCTGATGACCGCGCCGGCGCTGTCGGCGCGCCTGTGCCAGCTGGCGCTGGACGCCGGCATCGAGCCCGAGTTCGTGCACTCGGTGATCCGCGACCGTCACCTCAGCGCTCCCGACCCCACCCGCGCCGACTGGCCCCGGCCGGTGGCGGTGCAGGTGCTCGGGCCGATGGGCCTGAGCCGCCAGGGCACGCCGATCGCCTCGGCTGGCAAGGCGCAGCGCAAGCCGCTGGAACTGCTGGCGCTGCTGGCCGCCCACGGCGGCGGGCCGCTGGGCAGCGACCAGGTGATCGATGCGCTGTGGCCCTCGCTGGAGGCGGACGCGCCCAAGGCCTCGCTCGAGATGGCCGTCTCGCGCCTGCGCAAGCTGCTGGCGTGTCCCGAGGCGGTGCTGGTCAGCCAGGGCACGGTGGCCCTGGACCCCGACCTGGTGTGGTGCGACGCCGTCGCCTTCGAGCAGCTTTCGGCCCGCCTGCGCGAACGTCTGGCCGCCGGCCACGCACCGCTGGACGCCCTGGCGCACGATGCCCGGCGCCTGTTCGGCCTGTACCGCGGCCGCCTGCTGGGCACCGACACCCTCACCGGCCCGATGCGCCTGGCACGCGAGCGCCTGTCGCTGACCTACCTGCAGTCGATCGAGGCCTGGGGCCAGGCACTGGAGGCGCGCGGCGACTGGCCGGGCGCGCTGGCGCTGTACCGCCAGGCGGTGGGCGTTGATCCGCTGGCCGAGCCGTTGCACCGCGCGCTGATGCGCGCCCTGCTGGTGCATGGCGAACGCGCTGAAGCGCTGCGCGCCTACCGGCGCTGCTGCGACGCCCTGGGCAGCGCGCTGGGCGTGGGCCCCGGCGCCGAGACCCAGGCGCTGGGCCGCGCAGCGGGCGCCCCTGAGTTGCCGGCCTGAACGGTCCGCCTGCAGAAGACGCCGCGCCCCCCTTGGATCCAGGGGTTCAAGTGCGCCAACCGTTGGTCATCCGTTGGTGCGGGTCGGTCGCCGCTGGGCGACAGTGGGCTCACCCGCCGACCACCGGACCTAGACTGTGCGCCCTCCGCCTCGCCTGCCGCCCATGGCAACATCGGGTGCCCCGTCTGCCCAGGAAACCGCTTGGACCCGCGCCCCGCTGCGCCTTCGCGCACCATCGTCTTCGCCCACGCCAACGGCTTTCCGGCCGGCACCTACCGCGTGCTGTTCGAGCGCTGGCGCGCCGCAGGCTACACCGTCCACGCCCCCGAGCGTTTCGGCCACGACCCGCGCTACCCGGTGGGCCCGCGCTGGAGCGGCCTGCGCGACGAACTGCTCGACTTCGTTGCCGGCACCGGCCAGGCGCCGGTACTGCTGGTCGGCCATTCCCTGGGCGGCCTGCTCAGCATGCTGGCCGCCAGCCACCGACCCGCGCTGTGCGCCGGCGTGGTGCTGCTGGACTCACCGCTCATCACCGGCTGGCGCGCCCAGGTGCTGCACGCCATCAAGCGCGTCGGTCTGGTGCAGCGCCTGGGTCCGGGACAGGTCTCGATCCGCCGCCGCCACGCCTGGCCGGACCGCGACGCGGCGCTGGCCCACTTCCAGTCCAAGCCGGTCTTCGCCCGCTGGGACCCGCGCGTGCTGCGCGACTACGTGGACGCCGGCACCGAAGGCCATGGCAGCAGCGAGGTGCGCCTGCGCTTCGAGCGCGAGGTCGAGACCCGCATCTACAACAGCCTGCCGCACCACCTGGGCCCGCTGCTGCGCCGCCATCCGCTGCGCTGCCCGGTGGGCTTCATCGCCGGCACGCAGTCCGCCGAGATGCGCCAGGGCGGCGACGCCGCCTCGCGCCGGCTGGCTGGCGAGCGCTTCGTGCGTTTCGAGGGCAGCCACCTGTTCCCGATGGAGCGGCCCGAGGCCACCGCCGAGCTGATCCTGCGGCTGTTCCAGGATTTCGAGCACCCTGGCGCCCTGAGCGCCTCACCCCTTCCCCCTGCCCACCCTGAGGCCCCTGCCGTGTGAACACCGCGGGGCCGCGATTCAAAGGAAATTGCCATGCCCCGTCTTTCCCACATCGGCACCGCTGTTCTGCTGTCCCTGGGCCTGCAGGTTGCCCACGCCACGCCGTCGCTGCTGCAGTCAGGCAACTTCGCCTACAGCTGCTCCGGCCGCGGCAACGGCAACGGCTACAACGGCATCAACCTGCAGGACGGTTTCGTCGCCGGCCAGTTCAAGTGCAAGGAGTCCAGCGTGGCGCCGGCACTGGCCAGCAAGGCGGCGAGCCACTACAGCGGCGTCAGCGGCGGCAGCTCCAAAGGCAAAGCCAAGAGCCTGGCTGGCAAGGGCGCCGTGCTGGCCAGCAGCAGCACCCTGTCCGACGAGGGCAACCGCAGCCTGACCGGCTTCGCCGATCACTGGACCATTTCAGTGCCGGGTGTCGACACGCGCGCCGCCCTGCTCCTGACCGTGCGGCTGAAGGTCCAGGGCCAGCTCGAAGCCCATGGCCTGTCGGGGTCTGCCGGGCTGGGCGCCGCGGTGTTTGCCGATGGCGCCCATGTGGGCGGCCGCCAGTGGAGCATCCGCTCCGAGATCGCCGCCCCCGATGTGTTCCTGGCCGTCAACGACACCGCCAGCGTGAGCCTGTTGATCAACAACGACGCCCCGTTCTGGCTGGCCGCCACGCTCACCGCCAGCTCCGGCGTGGCCGCCATGGGTGCGCCGGGCTCCGGCCGCGCCAGCACACCGGCCAGCGGGCTGCTGTGGGACGGCGTGGTCGAACTGCGCGACTACTGGTCTGGACAGGTCTACACCAACTGGACGCTGAGCACCGACAGCGGCGTCGACTGGCGCCTGCCCTGCCCCTGCACCGTGCCCTGAGCTCCCCCCATCGGAGGGAGACGGGGGCCGTCGGTCGGTATAATCGGGCTTTACCACCTCGGCATTCGTCTCCGGCCGCTGCTCAGCGGGTCGCCGGATGCCCCACGACATGACCAAGTTCGTCTTCGTCACCGGCGGTGTGGTGTCCTCGCTGGGCAAGGGCATCGCGTCAGCATCTCTGGCTGCGATCCTGGAATCGCGCGGCCTCAAGGTCACCCTCATCAAGCTGGACCCGTACCTCAACGTGGACCCGGGCACGATGAGCCCGTTCCAGCACGGTGAGGTCTTCGTCACCGACGACGGCGCCGAAACCGACCTCGACCTGGGCCACTACGAGCGCTTCATCACGACGCGCATGCGCAAGGCCAACAACTTCACCAGCGGCCAGATCTACAAGAGCGTGCTCGAGAAGGAACGCCGCGGCGACTACCTCGGCAAGACGGTGCAGGTGATCCCGCACGTCACCAACGAGATCCAGGAATACGTCAAGCGCGGCGCCGGCTTCGGCACCCCTGAGGCGGTGGACGTGGCGATCTGCGAGATTGGCGGCACCGTGGGCGACATCGAATCGCTGCCCTTCCTGGAAGCCGTGCGTCAGCTGAGCCTGAAGATGGGCGCCGGCAACACCGCCTTCGTGCACCTGACCTACGTGCCCTACATCAAGGCCGCGGGCGAGCTCAAGACCAAGCCCACCCAGCACACGGTGCAGAAGCTGCGCGAGATCGGCATCCAGCCCGACGCGCTGCTGTGCCGCGCCGATGTGGAGGTGCCGGCCGAGGAGCGCGAGAAGATCTCGCTGTTCACCAATGTGCCGCCGCACGGCGTGATCTCGGTCTGGGACGCCGACACCATCTACAAGGTGCCGCGCATGCTGCACGAGCAGGGCCTGGACGAGCTGATCTGCATGAAGCTGCAGCTGCTGACCCGCCCGGCCGATCTGAAGACCTGGGACCGCCTGGTCAGCGAGGTCGAGCAGCCCCGCGGCGAGGTGACCATCGCCATGTGCGGCAAGTACACCGACCTGTCGGACTCCTACAAGTCGCTCAACGAGGCGCTGCGCCACGCCGGCCTTCAGCACCACGTGCGGGTGAAGATCGAGTACGTCGACTCGGAAACCCTCACCGACGACAACGCCGCCGCCGAGCTGGGCAAGTACGACGCGGTGCTGGTGCCCGGCGGCTTCGGCAAGCGCGGCGTGGAAGGCAAGATCTCGGCCGCCCGCGCCGCCCGCGAGCACAAGCTGCCCTACCTGGGCATCTGCCTGGGCATGCAGGTCGCCACCATCGAATACGCCCGCCACATGGCCGGCCTGGAAGGCGCCAACTCCACCGAGTTCGACCCCGAAGCGCCGCACAAGGTGATCGCCCTGATCGACGAGTGGCAGGACGCGGACGGCTCGATCCAGAAGCGCGATGCCCACTCCGACCTGGGCGGCACGATGCGCCTGGGCGCGCAGAGCTCCGACGTCAAGCCCGGCACGCTGGCCCACGAGATCTACGGCCCGGTCGTCACCGAGCGCCACCGCCACCGCTACGAGGCCAACGAGCACTACCTCGATGCCCTGCAGAAGGCCGGCCTGGTGATCTCGGCCATCACCCAGCGCGAGAAGCTCACCGAGATGGTCGAGCTGCCGCGCGAGGTGCACCCCTGGTTCGTCGGCGTGCAGTTCCACCCCGAGTTCAAGTCCACGCCCTGGGGCAGCCACCCGCTGTTCAAGAGCTACATCAAGGCGGCGCTGGACCACCAGGCCGCCCGCGCGAAGAAGGGCTGAGCCATGCAGCTGTGCGGATTCGAGGTCGGCCTGGAGCGGCCCTTCTTCCTGATCGCCGGCACCTGCTCGATCGAAGGGCTGCAGCTCTCGCTCGACGTGGCCGGCCAGCTCAAGGAGGCCTGCACCGCGCTGGGCATTGCGCTGATCTACAAGGGCTCGTTCGACAAGGCCAACCGCTCCTCGGGCAGCACCCAGCGCGGTCTGGGCCTGGACAAGGGCCTGCAGATCCTCGATGAAGTGCGCCGCCAGACCGGCCTGCCGGTGCTGACCGACGTGCACGATGAATCCCAGGTGGCCGAGGTGGCCAGCGTGGTCGACGTGCTGCAGACCCCTGCCTTCCTGTGCCGCCAGACCGATTTCATCCGCGCCGTGGCCAAGTCCGGCAAGCCGGTGAACATCAAGAAGGGCCAGTTCCTCGCGCCCTGGGACATGAAGAACGTCATCGACAAGGCCCGCGCCGCAGCGCGTGAAGCGGGTCTCAGCGAGGACCGCTTCCTGGCCTGTGAACGCGGCGTGAGCTTCGGCTACAACAACCTGGTCGCCGACATGACCAGCCTGGCCGAGATGCGAAAGTCCGGCGCCCCGGTGGTCTTCGACGTGACCCACTCGGTGCAGAAGCCCGGCGGCCTGGGCGGCTCCAGCGGCGGTGCCCGCGAGATGGTGCCGGTGCTGGCGCGTGCCGGCGTGGCCGCCGGCGTGGCCGGTCTGTTCATGGAAACCCACCCCGACCCGGCGCAGGCCTGGAGCGACGGCCCCAACGCGGTGCCGCTGCGCCACATGCGCGCCCTGCTGGAGCAGTTGGTCGCGCTCGACCGCGTGGTCAAGAGCCAGCCGTTGCTGGAGACGGATTTCAGCGCCTGAGACCCATGCCTGCTGCCTACATCATCGCCGACGTCACCGTCACCGACGAGCAGAAGATGGCCGAATACCGGCAATGGAGCAGCCGCGCCATGGCCGAGCACGGCGCCGAGATCGTGGTGCGCGGCGGCGCCCCCGCGGTGATGGAGGGCGACTGGGCCCCCACCCGCATCGTGGTGCTGAAGTTCGCTGCCGGCCGGGCTGCCGCCCAGGCGTTTTACGACAGCGAGATCTACACCCAGGCACGCCGTGTGCGCGCAGGCGCCGGCGTGATGCGCATGATCGTTGTCGACGGTCCGGAGTGAGTCCCTGCAGCGATTGATCCGCGCAGGTAACCGGCAACGGGCATGCTGCGCACCGCCAACCCGAATTCCTAGCAAACGAAAGTGATGAAGCATGAGTGCCATCGTTGACATCGTCGGCCGCGAGATCCTGGACAGCCGCGGCAACCCCACCGTCGAGTGCGACGTGCTGCTGGAAAGCGGCACGCTGGGCCGCGCCGCCGTGCCCTCGGGTGCGTCCACCGGCTCGCGCGAAGCCATCGAGCTGCGCGACGGCGACAAGAGCCGCTACCTGGGCAAGGGCGTGCTCAAGGCCGTCAACCACATCAACACCGAGATCAGCGAAGCCGTGCTGGGCCTGGACGCCACCGAGCAGTCCTTCCTGGACAAGACCCTGATCGACCTGGACGGCACCGAGAACAAGAGCCGCCTGGGCGCCAACGCGATGCTGGCGGTCTCGATAGCCGTGGCCCGCGCCGCCGCTGAAGAGAGCGGCCTGCCGCTGTACCGCTACTTCGGCGGCATGGGTGCGGTGCAGCTGCCGGTGCCGATGATGAACGTCATCAACGGCGGCGCCCATGCCAACAACAGCCTGGACCTGCAGGAGTTCATGATCATCCCGGTGGGCGCGCCGAGCTTCCGCGAGTCGCTGCGCTACGGCGCCGAGGTCTTCCACGCGCTCAAGAAGATCATCGACGCCAAGGGCATGAGCACCACCGTGGGTGACGAAGGCGGCTTCGCCCCCAGCCTGCCCAGCCACGAGGCCGCGATCCAGCTGATCCTGGAGGCCATCGACAAGGCCGGCTTCACCGCCGGCACGCAGATCGCCATCGGCCTGGACTGCGCGGCCAGCGAGTTCTACAAGGACGGCAAGTACCACCTGGACGGCGAAGGCCTGCAGCTGACCGCGCCGGAGTGGACCGACATCCTGGCCACCTGGTGCGACAAGTACCCGATCGTCTCGATCGAGGACGGCATGCACGAAGGCGACTGGGACGGCTGGAAGCACCTGACCGAGCGCCTGGGCAAGAAGGTGCAGCTGGTCGGCGACGACCTGTTCGTCACCAACACCAAGATCCTGAAGCAGGGCATCGACCAGGGCATCGCCAACTCGATCCTCATCAAGATCAACCAGATCGGCACGCTCAGCGAGACCTTCGCCGCGATCGAGATGGCCAAGCGCGCCGGCTACACCGCCGTGGTGTCGCACCGCTCGGGCGAGACCGAGGATTCCACCATTGCCGACATCGCGGTGGGCCTGAACGCCGGCCAGATCAAGACCGGCTCGCTGTCGCGCTCGGACCGCATGGCCAAGTACAACCAGCTGCTGCGCATCGAGGAAGACCTGGGCGATGTCGCGGTCTACCCGGGCCGCTCCGCCTTCTACAACCTGAAGTAAGCGGCACTCAACGGCACAATAGCTGCCCATGCGACTCGTCCCCTTCGTCCTGGCCGCGCTGCTGGTGCTGGTGCAGGCGGAGCTGTGGCTGGGCAAGGGCGGCGTGCCGCACGTGATGGCGCTGCAGTCCGAACTGGCCGCCCAGCAGGCGGCCAACGACGTGCTGCGCGCCCGCAACGAGCGCACCCAGGCCGAGGTCGCTGACCTCAAGGAAGGCCTGGAGATGGTCGAGGAAAAGGCCCGGCGCGAGCTGGGCATGGTGCGCCCTGACGAGACCCTGGTGGTCGTCTCCGGCACCCGCCGCTGAACCGGGCCGTCCTGTGGACCTGATGCAGGCCGCCGCGCCGCTGATGGCACCGGTGTTCACGCTGGCCGGCTCACCGGTCAGCCGCGCCGAGCTGCTGGGCACCCTGCTGGCGCTGGCCATGGTGTGGCTGAACATGCGGGTGCACCCGGCGGCCTGGCCGCTGGCCATGGCCAGCTCCTTGCTCTATGCGCTGCTGTTCGCCAGCTCGAAGCTCTATGGCGAGGCCGCGCTGCAGCTGTTCTTCGTCGGCATGGCTGCCTGGGGCTGGTGGTGCTGGCTGCGCGGCACCGGCCAGGACGGCGCGGCCCTGCGCGTGCACCGGCTCGGTGTCCGCCAGCGCTGGCGCGTGGCTGGCGCCACGCTGCTGGCCTGGCCGGCGCTGGCGGGCCTGTTGATCGTGGCCACCGACAGCACCACGCCCTGGCTGGACGCGCTGCCCACCGTGGGCAGCATCACCGGCACGCTGCTGCTGGGGCGCAAGGCCCTTGAGAACTGGCCGGTGTGGGTGGCGGTGAACGGGGTCAGCGTGCTGCTGTTCGCCAGCAAGGCGCTGTGGCTGACCACCGCGCTGTACGCCTTGTTCGCCCTGATGGCGCTGGCCGGCTGGCGCGCCTGGCTGCAGCTGGAGCGCCGCGATGCGCTGGCCTGAACCGCCGCGCGGCGCGGTGCTGCTGGCCATCGTCGGCGCCGAGAGCACCGGCAAGAGCACGCTGGCCGCCGCACTGGCGCAGCGCCTGGTGGACGACACCGGCCTGGCCTGCACCCATGTGGCCGAGGTGCTGCGCGAATGGTGCGACCGCGAGGGCCGCACGCCGCGCCAGCACGAGCAGGACGGCATCGCCGCCGAGCAGGCGCGCCGTCTGGCCGAGGCCTGTTCCAACCACGCGGTGGTGGTGGCCGACACCACACCGCTGATGACTGCGGTCTACCACCACCAGGTGTTTGGCGACGACACGCTGGACGCACCGGCCCAGGCCTGGCAGACACACTGTGCGCTGACGCTGCTGACCGCACTCGACCTGCCCTGGCAGGCCGACGGCCTGCAGCGCGACGGCCCGCAGGTGCGCGCGCCCGTGGATGCCCGGCTGCGTCGGCTGCTGGTGGGTGCTGGCCTGCCCTTCGCGGTGGTGCGCGGCAGCGGACGCGAACGGCTGGAATCGGCGGTCGATGCGGTGGCACCGCTGCTGCGCGCGCGCCGCACGCCGGGGCGCGGCCTGTTCAGCCGCCTCGACGAGCGCGACGCCGGCCCCGCCGGCCGCGCCTGGCGCTGCGAGCACTGCGACGATCCAGCCTGCGAGCACGCGCTGCGCCAGCTGGCGCCACGTTGATCAGTGGCGGGTCGCGCCCTCGTCGCCCGGGTGGGCGCCCGGCGTGAACAGCTCGCCCACATCCACCGCATCGAAGCGGTAGTGGCGGCCGCAGAAGTCGCAGCCCACCTCGATCTCGCCGCGCTCGGCGATGATCGAGTCGGCTTCTTCGCGGCCCAGCGAGCTGAGCATGCCGCGCACCCGCTCGGGTGAGCAGCTGCAGGCAAAACGCGGCGCCAGCGGCTCGAAGCGGCGCACCGTCTCTTCCCAGAACAGCCGGCGCAGGATGGTGTCGGCCTCCAGCGTCAGCAGCTCCTCGGCGGTCAGCGTGGCGCTGAGGTGGGCGATGCGGTTGAAGGCCTCGGACAGGCCGATCTCGTCTTCGTTGCGCCGGCCCCCCAGGTTGCCCTCGCCTTCCACCGGCAGGCGCTGGATCAGCAGGCCGGCGGCGATCTCGTCATTGGCGGCCAGCACCAGACGGGTGTCGAGCTGCTCGGACTGCAGCATGTAGTGCTCCAGCACCTGCGAGAGTTGCTGCAGCGGCTCGCGCTGGTCACCATGCAGCGGCACCACGCCCTGGTAGGGCTGCTGCCCGGGCAGGCGGTCCTTGGCGTCCAGCGTGATCGCGCAGCGGCCCTGGCCGTGCACATTGAGCATCGCCTCGAGCTGCGCGCCCGCGGGCACCTCGCCCACCACCTTGGCGGTGGCGCGAAAACCCAGTTCGCTGTTGGCCTCGGCCACGGCCAGCTTGACCGGACCGTCGCCCAGGACCTGCAGGATCAGCGCGCCGTTGAACTTGATGTTGGCCTGCATCAGCGTGGCCGCGGCGGCCATCTCGCCCAGCAGCGTGCGCACCTCGGGCGGGAAGGCACCGGCCTCCTGGCGGCGGGCCAGCACCTCGCGCCAGCTGTCGGTCAGTCGCACCAGCATGCCGCGCACCGGCAGGCCTTCGAAGATGAATTTGTGGAGTTCGCTCATGGAAAAGGCCGCCGGCTGCGAAAAGGGGCAGCGGCGGCCGGATGCTCAGGTGGGGCGCCCGGGGCGGATTTCCAGGGGCGCGATGGGGATAATTCTACGGATGGATGTCCGCGCCGAAGCACTGAGGGTCTTGCAACTGACCGATCCCGAGGCCAAGTGTGTCGCGGTCACCGCCCTGTACCAGGCGGTGCTGCAAGGTGCTGCCGCCGACCCGCAGGCGACGATGAGCGCCGATGACGCCACCCTGCCCGGCCGTCCGCAGCGGCCGCGGCTGGTGACCGCCACCCAGGTGGCGCAGCGCTCGGTCCACACCGTGGCCGGTCGGGCGGCGCTGCTGCACGCGATCTGCCACATCGAGTTCAACGCCATCAACCTGGCCCTGGACGCGGTGTGGCGCTTCGCCGGCATGCCGCCCGACTTCTACCGCGACTGGCTCCAGGTGGCGGCCGAGGAGGCGCTGCACTTCCGGCTGCTGCGCGATCACCTGGCCACGCTGGGCCACGCCTACGGCGACTTCGACGCCCACGACGGCCTGTGGCGCATGACCGCCGCCACCGCCGATGACATCGTCGCCCGCATGGCCCTGGTGCCGCGCACCCTGGAGGCGCGCGGCCTGGACGCCACGCCGCCCATCCAGGCGCGGCTGGCCAAGGCCGGCGACCAGGCCGCGGTGGCCATCCTGGACATCATCCTGCGCGACGAGGTGGGCCATGTCGCGATCGGCAACCACTGGTACCTGTGGCTGTGCCAGCAACGCGGGCTGGACGCGCTGACGCTCTACCCCGAACTGGCGCAGCGCTACCAGGCCCCGCGCCTGCGTGCACCGCTGAACCTGGAGGCGCGCCGCCGCGCCGGCTTCAGCGACGCCGAACTGGTGCGTCTGGAGGCCGACAGCCGGGCATGAGCCTTGCGACAGCTCCGCGGGAGAAACCGCATTCCATTCGGTGGATTGCGCCGTAAACTGATCGTTTCACCGCTACGCCGGACACACGGCAAACGAGGATCTCATGGCCCAACACGACACCCGTCGCTTCCTGAAGGCTGCCGGCACCCTGCTGGCCACGCTGGTGCTGGCCGCCTGCGGCAAGCAGGAAGCGCCGCCGGCCCCGGCCGCATCGGCCGCCGCTCCCGCGTCCGCCGCCGCTCCGGCGCCCAAGGTGTACGTGGTGGGCACCGATGCCGCCTACGCCCCCTTCGAGTACCAGAACGAGAAGGGCGAGATCGTCGGCTTCTCGGTCGACCTGCTGACCGCCGTCGCTGAAAAGGGCGGCTTCCAGGTCAAGTTCCAGAACACCCCCTGGGAAGGCATCTTCAACGCGCTGGGCCAGGGCGACCGCGACCTGCTGATCTCCTCGATCACCATCACCGACGAGCGCAAGCAGACGATGGACTTCTCCGACCCCTACTTCGACGCGATCCAGCTGATCGCCGTGAAGGAGAGCTCCAAAGTCGCCAAGTTCGACGACCTGAAGAAGGCCAAGGTCGGCGTGCAGACTGGCACCACCGGTGACGAGGTGGTGACCAAGCTGCAGGGCAAGACCGCCAGCACCACCAAGCGCTTCGAGTCCACCCCGCTGGCCCTGAAGGAGCTGGAGGCTGGTGGCGTTGACGCCGTGGTCGCCGACAACGGCGTGGTCATCCACTACGTGGCCAACAACCCGGGCGCCAAGTTCAAGACCGTGGCCGACACCAAGTCCTTCGCGCCTGAGCAGTACGGCATCGCCGTCAAGAAGGGCAATGCCGAACTGCTGGCCATGGTCAACAAGGGCCTGGCTGCGGTGAAGGCCGACGGCACCTACGCGGCGATCTACAAGAAGACCTTCGGCACCGAGCCGCCGGCTGCCGCTCCGGCCGCTCCGGCCCCCGCCGCGTCGAACTGATCGACAGGTCGCACGCCGGAGACGCCGTCCATGGACTTGCGCTGGGGAATCCTCAGCGGCTACTGGCCGCTGTTCATGGACGGTCTGGTCACCACGGTGAAGATCACCGTGGTGGCGATTGCCGTCGGCCTGGTGCTGGGCGCGCTGTTCGGGCTGGTCAGCAGCTCGCGCGACGCGCCCCGCCCCAAGTCGCTGGCCGTCGACTGGGGTCTGCGGGCGCTGCGCGGCGTCACGCTGGCCTATGTCACTTTCTTCCGTGGCACGCCACTGTTCGTGCAGATCCTGCTGGTGCACTTCGCGGTGATGCCCGCACTGGTGCACCCGGATGGCGGCCTGCTGCTGTCGGGCGACACCGCCCGCGAGTTCCGCCAGGAGTACGGCGCCTTCTTCTCGGGCGCGGTGGCGCTGTCGCTGAACGCCGGCGCCTACATCTCCGAGATTTTCCGTGCCGGCATCGAGAGCATCCACCGCGGCCAGACCCAGGCCGCCTGGAGCCTGGGCCTGACCCATGGCCAGGCGATGCGCTTCGTGATCCTGCCCCAGGCCTTCCGCCGCATGGTGCCGGCGTTGGTCAATGAAGGCGTCACGCTGATCAAGGACTCGTCGCTGGTCTCGGCGATCGGTCTGGCCGAACTGGCCCTGGCGGCACGCACGGTGGCGGGCGCGTATTCGCGCTACTGGGAGCCCTACCTGGCGATCTCGGCGATGTACCTGGTGCTGACGCTGGTGCTGTCCACGCTGGCCAAGCGTCTGGAAGCGCCGGCCCATTTGCGCGGGCGCTGAGCCGCCACCGCCGCGCACAGGCCGCCCCCGGGCGGCCTGTGCTGTTTCAGGGGCTGTCGAAGAAGTAGCGCTTGAGCCCAGCCAGCACCATCTCGGTGGCAATCGCCGTCAGCACCAGGCCCATCAGCTTCTCCAGCGCTGAGACCATCGGTGTGCCGATCAGCTTGCGGATGCGCTCGGCCGACATCAGCACCACCGTGCTGACCACCATCGCCAGCGTCAGCGCGCCCACCCAGGACCACAGCTTCTCGGGCTGGCGCGAGGCCAGCAGCAGCACCGTGGCCATCGCCGAGGGGCCCGCCAGCAGCGGTACCGCCAACGGGAAGATCATCGGCTCACGGGCCCCGTCGGTGGCGTAGATCTCCCCCCCTGATGCGAAGATCATCCGCATCGCGATGATCAGCAGGATCACGCCGCCCGCCACCTCCAGCGAGCGCTCGGACAGGTGCATCAGGCTCAGAAAGCCCTGACCCGACACCATGAAGGCCAGCAGCACGCCAAAGGCGATGCCGGCCTCGCGCAGCGCCACCACGCGCCGGCGTTCGGGCGCCACGCCCCGCATCACGGAAATGAAGATCGGCAGGCTGCCGAAAGGGTCGAGCACGAGCAGCAGCAGCACCAGGGCCGAGGCGAAGGTATGGTCCATGGCGCCATTGTGCCCAGCCGGCCGCGCCCGGGATTCCCGTCATCAGTTGCGCCGGCGCCACGGTCTGGGGCTCCTCGGGGGGGCCGGTGGGGGTGGCAGTGCACGTCCCCCGGTTCCGCCCCCTTAAAATCAGGCCACGACGCCTTCAGAGCGCCTGCGCCGCCCGGCGTGACCCGCACCGGCGTGGTTTTCAACTCTCTTCCGTACAAGGTACTTATGAAGAAGACTCTCATCCTGACCGCCCTGGCCGCCGCCACCGTGGCGCCCGCCTTCGCTCAGAGCTCGGTCACCGTCTATGGCCGCCTGAACGTCACCGTCGAAAGCCGCAAGATCGGCGCCGACACCGACAAGGGCGTGTTCAACAACTCGTCGCGCATCGGCTTCAAGGGCGTCGAGGACCTGGGTGGCGGCCTGAAGGCCGGTTTCCTGATCGAGCACGGCTTCAACCCCGCCACCGGCACCGCTGCCGGCACCTTCTGGGGCCGTGAGAGCAACGTGTGGCTGGCTGGCAGCTTCGGTAAGCTGCGTCTGGGCAACATGGGCCCGACGATGGCCTACTTCACCACCGCTGACTACATCAGCAACCACAACCACGACACCGGCATCTCGTCGGATGCGTTCTACCTGTACCCCGGCCGTGGCAGCAACATGATTGCCTACACCTCGCCGGCGCTGGGTGGTCTGACCATCGACGCGCAAGTCGCCGAGAAGCGTATTGGCGACCTGGGCCGCACCGTGGTGCTGACCGGCAACTACGAAGGTGGCCCGCTGCACCTGGGCGCTTCCTACGAGAAGGACGGCGATCACCGTGAACTGGGCGTCCGTGGCGCCTACGACATCGGTGCCGTCACCGTTGGCGCGTACTACATCCGCAACAACGACATCGCTGGTGTGGCTGGCGCTGACCGTACCTCCTGGCGTCTGTCGGGCATGTACACGATGGGTGCCACCGAGCTGCACCTGAACTACGGCAAGGCCGGTGAAATCGGCGGCGTGGCCAACACCGACGCCACCCAAGTCACCCTGGGCGTGAACTACAACCTGAGCAAGCGCACCAAGGTCTACGGCTTCTACACCAAGGTCAACAACGAGACCGCCGCTGCTTACGTGTCGGGTGCCGCTGGCGCCGACGTCAGCTCGCTGGCTCTGGGCGTCCGCCACAACTTCTGATCACGGCGCGGCACCCCGCACGGGGTGCCCCTGTGCATCAAGCAGGCCACCTTCGGGTGGCCTTTTTCATGGCCGCTTGGCCGCCGCGCCGATGTCAGGCCCGCGGGTGGTGCCGCGCATGCAGCTGCTTGAGCCGCTCGCGCGCCACATGGGTGTAGATCGTCGTCGTCGAGATGTCGGCATGCCCCAGCAGCAGCTGCACCACGCGCAGGTCGGCCCCATGGTTGAGCAGGTGTGTCGCGAACGCATGGCGCAGCGTGTGGGGCGACAGCGGCGCGGTGATCCCGGCGCGCAGCGCGTAGCGCTTGACCAGGCGCCAGAACATCTGCCGTGTCATCGGCCCGCCGCGCACCGTGACGAACAGGGCGGGTGAGGCGCGTGCGCCCAGCAGCTGGCAGCGCCCCTCGACCAAGTAGCGCTCGATCCACTGCTGCGCCTGCTCGCCAAAGGGCACCAGGCGTTCCTTGCTGCCCTTGCCGGTGACCCGCAGCACGCCCTCGGCCAGTCCGACGTGCAGGCTCTGCAGCCCGACCAGCTCGCTGACGCGCAGGCCGCTGGCGTACATCAGCTCCAGCATGCAGCGGTCGCGCTGACCCAGCGGGGTGTCGGTGTCGGGGGCGTTCAGCAGCGCCTCGACCTGGGCCTCGCTCAGGGTGTGTGGCACTCGCATCGGCTGGCGGGCGGCGTCCAGGCGAAGCGTTGGATCGGCGCTCAGCAGCCGCTCGCGCAGCGCCCAGCGGTAGAAACGACGAAAGGTGGACAGCCGCCGGTTGGCGGTGGTCGCCCGCGTGCCCGCATGACGCGCGGCGGCGTAGGCACGCAAGTCGGATTCAGCGGCCGTCAGCAGGCCGGTCTGGCGCTGCGCGACCAGCCACTCGGACAGCGCGGCCAGGTCGCGGCGGTAGGCGGCCAGGGTGTTGGCCGAGAGGCCGTCCTCCAGCCACAGCGCGTCGCTGAAGCGGCGGATCACGGCGGCCTCGCCGCCGCTGGGCGCACTCACTCCAGCGTGAGCTTCTGACGCACCACCACCTGCTTGTAGACCTCGAACTCGGCGCGGATCTGCTCGCGGAACTGGTCCGGGGTGTTCAGCACCAGCAGCGAGCCGGTGTCCTCGATCCGCTTCTTCACCTCGGGCAGCTCGGCCGTGCGCTTGACCGCGTCATGCACCTTGTCCACCACCTCCTTGGGCAGACCCTTGGGGCCGTAGATGCCGTAGTAGGCCATGCGGTTGACCGGCTCCAGGCCGACTTCCTTGAAGGTGGGCACATTGGGCAGCACCGCCAGGCGCTGCGGTGCGGCCACGACGATCGGCACCAGCCGGCCGTCCTTGATGAAGGGCAGCGCCGAGGGCAGGTTGTCGAAGATGATCGGCACCTGGCCGGCCACCGTGTCGTTCAGCGCCGGACCCGCACCACGGTAGGGGATGTGGGTGATGAACACGCCGGCCAGGCTCTTGTAGAGCTCCATCTGCAGGTGCCCGATGCCACCGGTGCCCGAGGACGCGAAGCTGTACTTGCCGGGGTTCTTGCGCACCACCTCGAGGAAGGTCTTGTAGTCCTTGGCCGGGAACGAGGGATGCACCGCGATCACGTTGGGCGTGGCGGCGATGTTGATGATCGGCGTGAAGTCGGTCAGCGGGTTGTACGGGATCTTGGCGTTGATCGCCGGGTTGGCCGCGGTGGTCGACACCGTGGCCATGCCCAGTGAATAGCCATCGGGCGCGGCCTTGGAGGTTTCGTTGGCACCCACCGAGCCGCCGCCACCGGCCTTGTTCTCCACCACCAGGGTCTGGCCCAGGGCCGGCGAGATCTTTTCGGCAACGACGCGGGCAACGATGTCGGTCGTGCCACCCGGGGCGAACGGCACCACCAGCTTCACCGGCTTGGACGGGTAGGACTGGGCCCACAGCGACGGGCTCCACAGCGGCAGGCCGATCAGCGCGGCCAGGACGACGAGACGGGGGCGTGAACGCATCGGGAGGTCTCCGCAAGAAGGGGCAATGACTGATTGTGACCGCGCCAGGCAGCGCCGGGCCATGATGAAGCGCATCCGGCCCTGGCCGGGCTGTGGAAACTGCGTACGGCGGGCGCTGGCACACTCGGGGAATGTCCCAGGTCCTGCTGCTGCTGCCCGATTTCCTGCTGATCGTTGCGGGCTACCTCGTCTGCCGCCACACCGCCCTGGACCGGCCGGTCTGGGACGGCGTGGAGCGCCTGGTCTACTGGCTGCTGTTTCCGGTGCTGCTGTTCGTGGCCATCCTGCGCCAGCCGCTGCAGGCCGGCGAAATGCTCAGCTTCGCCGGCTGCGGCCTGGCGGTGGTCGGCCTGGGCATCGCGCTGGCCTATGCACTGGGTCACCTGCAGGGCGTGGACGCGTTGACCCACGCCTCAGGCGCGCAAACCGCGTTCCGCTTCAATTCCTATGTCGGGCTGGCCATGGCCGAGCGCCTGGGCGGCGTGCAGGCCGTCGCCTGGATCGCGCTGCTGATTGCGCTGTGCGTGCCGGTGTGCAACGTGGCGGCGGTGTGGCCGCTGGCGCGGCGCTCGGGGCAGCATTTCGGGCGCGAGCTGGCCCGCAACCCGCTGATCATCGGCACGGTGGCGGGTCTGCTGTGCAACCTGGCCGGCCTGCGCCTGCCCGACGCCCTGAACATCACCCTGACCCGGGTGGGCAGTGCCGCGCTGCCGCTGGGCCTGATGGCGGTGGGCGCGGGCCTGCAGATGGGCGCCCTGCGGGACGCCCCGCGCCTGGCCGCGGCCCTGCTGGGAATCCGCCACCTGGTGCTGCCGCTGTGGGCGATCACGCTGGTGGTGACCGCCGGCCTGCCGCCGGCGCAACAGAGTGTGGTGGTGGCTTTTGCCGCCTTGCCCACGGCCTCCAGCGCCTACGTGCTGGCCACCCGCATGGGCGGTCATGGCGGCTTCGTCGCCGGCCTGGTCAGCCTGTCCACGCTGATCGCGATGCTCGGGCTGCCGTTGGCGCTGGCCGCGCTGGGCTGGGCGCAGCCGGGCTGATCAGGCGCGCGCCAGCGCCCAGGCGATGTGCTCGGCGACCAGCGGGTCGGCGGCGGTCCGCGCAGCGGTCAGGGCGGCCCGCAGCGCCGCCGCGTCGGCGGGCGGCAGGCCGCCGGCCAGCGCATTGCCGCTGACCACCGCCAGGTTGCGCCGCCAGCGCGCCCAGCCGATGCGGCGGATCGGGCTGCCCTCGGTGTGGTGCAGGAAGGCCGCTTCGTCCCAGGCCCACAGCGGCAGCAGCGCCGGGGCGGTCCAGGGGGCTCGGGCATCGAAATCCGGCAGCGAGGACACCTGGGCGTACTTGTTCCAGGGACAGGCCAGCTGGCAGTCGTCGCAGCCGTACAGCCGGTTGCCGATCAGCGGCCGCAGCGGCTCGTCGATCGGGCCGGCGTGCTCGATCGTCAGGTAGGAGATGCAGCGCCGCGCGTCCAGCCGGTACGGCGCCACGATCGCCCCGGTCGGGCAGGCCGCCAGGCAGGCGCTGCATTCCCCGCAGTGCGCGCTGTCGGGCGGGGTCAGCGGCAGCGGCAGGTCCACGAAGAGCTCGCCCAGGAAGGACATCGAGCCGCCCTGACGCGACAAGGCCAGCGTGTGCTTGCCACGCCAGCCCAGGCCGCTGCGGCTGGCCAGTTCCACCTCCAGCACCGGCGCCGAGTCGGTGAAGACGCGGTGGCCGAAGGGCCCTGCCAGGGCCTCGATGCGCCTGGCCAGCTGCTGCAGGCGCTGGCGCAGCACCTTGTGGTAATCCCGACCGCGTGCGTACAGCGACACCACCACCTCGCCCGGGCGATCCAACCGGGCCTGTTCGTCGGGGCACCAGGTGGCGGACGTGCTGCGTGGCAGGTAGTCCATCCGGGCGGTGATCACCCGCAGCGTGCCCGGCACCAGTTCGGCCGGCCGGGCGCGCAGCAGGCCATGGCGGGCCATGTAGCCCATGTCGCCGTGGCAACCAGCCGACAGCCAGGCCTGCAGACCCGGCTCGGCGGCCTGCAAATCCACATCTGCCACGCCGATCTGGGAAAATCCAAGCTCAGCGGCCCACGTCGGCAGCGCCTGCGCCACCTGCTGCGCCAGTGCCTGGGCCCTTGGCTCCACCTGCCCCTGTCGCTGACGCCCGTCTTGATCCATCCGCCGATTCTAGAAAGCCGCACCTTCTCCTGGCCCGACGAAGCGGCCTGTGAACGCTTCGCCGCTGCGCTGGCTGCCGAGCCCGCGCTGCGCCGCGCCGGCATCGAACTCGACGGCCCGCTGGGCGCCGGCAAGACCACCTTCGTGCGGCACCTGCTGCGCGCGCTGGGTGTCAGCGGCCGCATCAAGAGCCCCACCTACACCGTGGTCGAACCCTATGAGGTCGGCGACCTGGCGATCTCCCACTTCGACTTCTACCGTTTCAGCGACCCGCGCGAGTGGGAAGACGCCGGCTTTCGCGAGCTGTTCGCGGCCCCCGGCCTGAAGCTCAGCGAATGGGCCGACAAGGCCCGCGCGATGCTGCCGCCGCCCGACCTGCGCCTGGCCATCGAGCCGCAGGACGACGACAGCCGCCGGGTCACCGCCCAGGCCGGCAGCGTCATCGGCCAGGCCTTGCTCGCCGCGGGAGCCCGCGCATGAAGCGCCGCCAGGCCCTGTCCACCCTGGGCACGCTGGTGCTGGCGCTCGGCCCGGCCGAGCTGGCCTTCGGCGCCAGCATCGTCGCGGTGCGGGTCTGGCCGGCCAGCGACTACACGCGTCTGACCATCGAATCCGACAAGGCCCTGCAGGCGGCGCACTTCCTCACCGATGGCCCGCAGCGCCTGGTGGTCGACATCGAGAACCTCGAGCTCAGCCCGGCCCTGCGCGAGCTCGTGGGCAAGGTGCGCCCGGACGATCCCTTCATCGCCGGCGTGCGCGTCGGCCAGAACCAGCCGCGCGTGGTGCGCCTGGTGATCGACCTGAAGCAGGCCGTCAAGCCGCAGCAGTTCGCGCTGCCGCCGGTGGCGGCCTACCAGCACCGACTGGTGTTCGACCTCTACCCCACCCAGGCGGCCGACCCGCTGGCCGCGATGATCCTGGAGCGCGACCAGGCCGAGCGGGCCGCCGGCCAGGCCATCCAGGACGCGCTGGGCGAGTTCATCGGCCAGCTCGAGCGCCCGCTGCCCGGCGGGCCTGTCGTGGCCCAGGCGCCGGCCGCCAGCAGCCCGGCGCCCGCCCGCCCGCGCCAGACCACGCCGCCGCCCGAGGTCAGCGCGGCCCAGCGCGAACGCATCAACCGGCTGACGATCGTCGCCATCGACCCCGGCCACGGCGGCGAGGACCCGGGCGCCATCGGCCCCAGCGGGCTCAAGGAAAAGGACGTGGTGCTGCAGATCGCTCTGCAGCTGCGCGACCGCATCAATGCCCACCCCAGCATGCGGGCCATGCTGACCCGCGACGACGACTTCTTCGTGCCGCTCTACGAACGGGTCAGCAAGGCCCGCCGGGTGCAGGCAGACCTCTTCGTCTCGATCCACGCCGACGCCTTCTTCACCCCCGAAGCGCGCGGCGCCAGCGTGTTCGCCCTCAGCCAGGGCGGCGCCACCAGCGCCGCGGCGCGCTGGATGGCCAACAAGGAGAACGACGCCGACCTGGTGGGCGGCGTCAACATCGCCGCCAAGGACACCCAGGTGCTGCGCACCCTGCTCGACATGAGCACGGCGGCCCAGATCAAGGACAGCCTGAAGGTGGGCCAGGAGGTGCTGTCGCGCATCGGCGGTGTCGGCCGCCTGCACAAGCGCCAGGTCGAGCAGGCCGGCTTCGCGGTGCTCAAGGCACCCGACATCCCGTCCATCCTGGTCGAGACCGCCTTCATCTCCAACCCGCAGGAGGAATCCCGCCTGCGCGACCCCGACTACCAGGCCCGCCTGGTCGAGGCGCTGTACAGCGGCATCCGCCGTTACTTCGCCCGCAATCCAGCGCTGTCACGCCAACGCAGCACCTGAGTGACACGTCCTCAGGGCAGTGTCACCAGACGTCCGCCGGGCGGCTGGCACACAGTGCGTCATATCTGTGTCCCCCATCCTGGGGGCTTGTCGGATGCTGCGATGCAGCACGCTCGAAACGCGTTCAGCAGGCCCCTCGGCGCCTGCGGACTTTCCCTGATCAACAGCCCCTGCGCTCGGGCCGATGAGTGCGGCCGGCAGGGAAGTTTTCCCTCTGTAGCGCCTCCGGGGCCAGCCACCGTTCAGCAGGCATGACGCCTGCACCGGCTGCCCAGGCTTCAGGGGACAGGCACGCTAGTTGCGGAAAGCCACCTGCTATCCGTAGCGGTTGCGTCGGTTCCGGGTGGGGCCGACGTCCATCTGTCTAGCCACCCCACGAGCGAGGAGACACACATGCGATTCCACGGGATGAAGACCCGGCAGCTCAGTCAACGCGTCGCCCTGGCGCTGCTGGCGCTGCCGGCGCTCGCCATGGCCAACGCCGACGTCGAGAAGAACACGGCCAACCCCAAGAACTGGGCGATGCAAGCTGGTGACATGTACAACCAGCGTTACAGCAAGCTCAACCAGATCAACAAGGGCAACGTCGGCAAGATGCAGGTCGCCTGGACCTTCTCGACCGGCGTGCTGCGCGGCCACGAAGGTTCGCCCCTGGTCGTCGACGGCACGATGTACCTGCACTCGCCCTTCCCCAACAAGGTCTTCGCGATCGATCTCGACACGCAGAAGATCAAGTGGAAGTACGAGCCCAAGCAGGACCCGGCGGTGATCCCGCAGATGTGCTGCGACACCGTCAACCGCGGTCTGGCCTATGCCGAAGGCAAGGTCTTCCTGCAGCAGGCCGACTCGATGCTGGTGGCCCTGGACGCCAAGACCGGCAAGAAGGTCTGGGACGTCAAGAACGGCGACCCGAAGCTGGGCGCGGTCAACACCAACGCCCCGCACGTCTTCAAGGACAAGGTCATCACCGGCATCTCGGGCGGTGAGTGGGGCGTGCGCGGCTACCTGGCCGCCTACGACATCAACTCCGGCAAGCAGGTCTGGAAGGGCTACTCCACCGGCCCCGACGCCGAGATGCTGATCGACCCGAACAAGACCACCACCTGGATGGACGGCGCCGTCAAGCCGGTCGGCCCGAACTCCTCGCTGAAGACCTGGCAAGGCGATCAGTGGAAGATCGGCGGCGGCACCACCTGGGGCTGGTACAGCTACGACAAGGGCCTGAACGCCGTGTTCTACGGCACTGGCAACCCGTCGACCTGGAACCCGTCGCAGCGTCCTGGCGACAACAAGTGGTCGATGTCCATCTGGTCGCGTGATGTCGACACCGGCAAGGTCAACTGGGTCTACCAGATGACCCCGTTCGACGAGTGGGACTTCGACGGCATCAACGAGATGATCCTGGCTGACATCCCTGTGAAGGGCAAGCAGACCAAGGCGCTGGTGCACTTCGACCGCAACGGCTTCGCCTACACCCTGGACCGCACCAACGGCGCCCTGCTGGTTGCCGAGAAGTACGACCCGAAGGTGAACTGGGCCACGCACGTCGACATGAAGACCGGTCGTCCGCAGGTGGTGAAGCAGTACTCCACCGCCCAGAACGGTCCTGACGTCAACACCAAGGGCATCTGCCCGGCGGCGCTGGGTTCCAAGGACCAGCAGCCTGCGGCCTTCGACCCCGAGACCGGCCTGTTCTACGTGCCGACGAACCACGTCTGCATGGACTACGAGCCGTTCAAGGTCGAGTACACCGCGGGTCAGCCGTACGTCGGTGCGACGCTGTCGATGTTCCCGGCGCCGGGCAGCCATGGCGGCATGGGCAACTACATCACCTGGGATGCCGGCAACGGCAAGATCGTGCAGTCCAAGCCCGAGAAGTTCTCGGTCTGGTCCGGCGCGCTCAACACCGCGGGTGGTATCAGCTGCTACGGCACGCTCGAGGGTTACCTGAAGTGCGTGGACAAGAAGGACATCAACAAGGAGCTCTTCAAGTTCAAGACGCCGTCGGGCATCATCGGCAACGTGTTCTCCTATGAGCACAAGGGCAAGCAGTACATCGGCGTGTTCTCGGGCATTGGTGGCTGGGCCGGCATCGGCATGGCCGCGGGCCTCGAGAAGGACCAGGATGGCCTGGGTGCTGTCGGTGGCTACCGTGAACTGAGCCAGTACACCGAACTCGGTGGCTCGCTGACGGTCTTCGCGCTGCCCAACTGAGCGACGAACGGCCAAGGGTAAACCCCTTGGCCTGACTGACCGGGGCCAGCGTTGACAGGTGAACAACGCTGGCCCCTTCTCCTTTCCCCATTCCCTGGCCGGATCGTCCATCCGGCAAGACATCACCACGACCTGGAGACCATGCAAGTGAAGCAACTCGCCGCCCTGGCCCTGCCCCTCGTCCTCGCCTTTGGTGCCGTCGGTGCCCAAGCCCAGGACAAGCCGCTCTACACCGTGCAGGAAGGCTACAAGGTGGACGCCAACACCATGAAGGGCTTCCGCACCTGGCGTGCCGCGGCCTGCGACCGCTGCCATGGCGCCAACCAGGAAGGCATGGTCGGCCCGTCGCTGGTCAACAGCCTGAAGACCCTGAGCAAAGAAGAATTCGTCAAGACCGTCACCAACGGGCGCCTCGACAAGGGCATGCAGAGCTTCGGCACCAACCCGACGGTGATGGAGAACATCGACCACCTCTACGCCTACCTGAAGGGCCGCTCCGACGGCGCCATCACGCGCGCCAAGGTGGAAGAGATCAAATGAGCTGTCTGCGCAGCGTGGCCGCGCTGGTGGTGACCGCGCTGGCCGCGGTGCTGCCGCCCACCGCATCGGCCCAGGACGACGCGCCGCGCAAGGCGCTGAAGGTCTGCCAGGACCCGAACAATCTGCCGTTCTCCAACACCGCGGGCGAGGGCATCGAGAACAAGCTGGCCGAGCTTTTCGGCAAGGCCCTGGGCCTGCCGGTGCAGTACTACGAGTTCCCGCAGCGCATGGCCTTCGTGCGCAACACGCTGCGCTTCAAGCTGCCGGGCGAGGACTACCGCTGCGACCTGATGATGGGCGTGCCGGTCGGTTTCGACCAGGTCTCGGTGACCAAGCCCTACTACCGCTCGACCTATGCGCTGGTGATCCCGCTGGGCAAGGGCCTGGATGGCGTGAAGTCCACCGCCGACTTCCTGGCGCTGGGCAAGGACCGCCTGGGCAAGCTGCGCATCGGCGTGTTCGACCGCTCGCCCGCCTCCGACTGGCTGGCGCGCCACGACCTGACCGACCAGGGCGTGCCCTACAAGATGCTTGACGCCGACCCGGCCCGCTACCCCGGCCAGATCATCGAGGACGAGCTGGCCCAGGGCCGCATCGACGCGGCCATCGTCTGGGGTCCGCTGGCGGGCTTCTTCGCCCAGCGGGTCAAGCAGCCACAACTGGTGGTGATCCCGATGGCCTCCGAGCCCGGTGTGCGGTTCGATTACCAGATGGCGATGGGCGTGCGCTACGGCGAGAAGGCCTGGAAGGACCAGATCGAGGCCCTGATCGACGCCCGTCGCCCGGACATCCGCGCCATCCTGCAGTCGTACAACGTGCCGCTGCTCGAGGACGCGCCCGCCCCTTCCCGCTGAGCCCTGATTCCCCCCCGATGCCCCTCCGTGACACGCTCGCCACACTGGCCCTGGCCAGTCTGCTGGCACTGCCCACCGCCCAGGCCCAGGTGCCGGCGGCCCCCGAAGCGTCCGGCCCCGCGCCGGCCGAAGGCAAGAAGGACTATTCGCCCTCCGAGCGCCTGCTGCTGATGTCCGAGCAGCTCAAGGGCCTGAAGGCCGGCACCACGCTGAGCTACCGCTACGTGCACAAGGGCGAGGGCGATGAGCCCTTCGAGGACGACGCCAAGGTGATGCTGGCCAAGCGCCAGGACGGCAGTTGCTGCTCGGCCAAGGGTGAATTCCTCAGCGGTGCGCGCAAGCTGCAGCTGCCCGAGGTACAGAGCCCGGTGGGCAACCCGGTGCTGCTGTACTTCCTGGAGCGCGACATCCGCCAGATGAACAAGATCACCAAGGGGTCGGCCAACTACTTCCGCAAGCGCATCCGCATGGCCCTCTACGAGGCGGGCACGCTGCGCGACGTGCAGGCCACCTACCAGGGCAAGCCGGTGGCGGCGCGCGAGATCATCCTCACCCCCTACGTCAACGATCCCAACGAGGCCCGCTTCCCGCTGTATGTGCAGCGCAGCTACCGCTTCGTGCTGTCCGAGTCGGTGCCCGGCCAGGTGCTGTCGCTGCAGACGCTGACGCCCGGGCCCAAGCCCGACTCCACGCCGCTGACCGACGACCAGCTCACCCTGGCCGGCGCCTCGGTGCCGGCCCTGCAGCCGTTCACGCCCATCGCCGTCAGGACCGTCCAATGACGCTGCTTCGCCTGCTGACCACGACCGCCGCCGCCGGTGCGGCACTGCTGGGTGCACTGCCCGCCCACGCGGGCAACGATTTCCCCACGGTGGCCCGCGTGCTCTATGTGCACGAATGCATGCGCGACCACCCCGGCCCGCACTTCGAGATGGTCAACAAGTGCGCCTGCGCGCTGGACAAGCTGGCCGATCAGATCAGCTTCGACGAGTACGAGACCCTGTCCACCGAGGCCAACGCCACCACCATCGGCGGTGAGCGTGGCGCCTACCTGCGCGAGAACGAAGGCGTGCAGACCGGCGTGCGCCGCTACCGCAAGCTGCAGACCGAGGTCAAGAAGGCCTGCTTCGTGATCCGCTGAACGCCGCCATGTCCAGCCGCCCGCCTCCCCTTCACCCGCGACGCCGCAGCATGCTGGGCTGGTCGGGCCTGGTCGCGCTGCCCTGGGCCGCCTGGGCCGCGCCGCCGGCCGAGGACAGCAACCCCGACGATTCGCCGATCTGGCGCAAGCTGCGCGCGCAGTACTTCGACGACCGCACGCCGGCGCTCGCCTCGCCCGAGGAACTCAGCCTGTCAGCGCCCAAGCGTGCCGGTGATCCGGCCTTCGTACCGCTGGCCACCCGGCGCACGGTGCCCTCGGCGGGCGCTGCCGCCATCCGACGCCTGTCGCTGATCATCGACCAGAACCCGTCGCCGCTGGCCGCCATCTTCGAGCTGCCCGAGGGCGGCGCCCTGCCCGACCTGGAAACCCGCGTGCGGGTGGACGAATACAGCTTCGTGCGTGCCGTGGCCGAGCGCGCCGATGGCCGGCGCCTGATGGCGCTGCGCTACGTCAAGGCCAGTGGCGGCTGCTCGGCACCGCCGGGCGGCGACGAGGCCGCTCAGCGCGCCTCGCTGGGCCGCATGCTGTTCCGTGCCGAGGGCCCGCGCCCGCCCGCCGGCCAGCCCTGGACGCTGCAGTGGCAGGTGCTGCACCCCAACCACTCGGGCCTGGCGATGGACCAGTACACGCGCCAGTTCACGCCGGCCGAGTACATCCGCTCACTGCGCCTGTGGCAGGGCGATCGGCTGCTGCTGAACGCCGACCTGGACTTCGCCCTCAGCGAGAACCCCAGCCTGCGCCTGCGCTTCGTGCCGCAGGGTGACGCGCCGCTGCGCGCCGAGGTCACCGACACGCGCGCCCGCCGATTCACCGCCGAGGCCGCGCTGTCCACGCTGACGGGCGGCGCATGACACCGCTGCTGGCCGCCCGGGCGCTGGCCGCTGCCGGCCTGGCCCTTGCCGCGGCAGCCACCGCGGCGCCGCTGGCCTGGATCACCAACCAGGGCAGCCATGATGTGTCGGTGGTCGACCTCGCCACCCGCCGGGTGGTGGCCACGGTGCCGGTGGGCCGCTCGCCGGCCGGCGTGGTGGCGGTGCCGGCACGCGGTGAGGTGGTGGTCAGCAACGCCGACGACGACGCCCTCACCGTGCTGGCCATGCAGCCCCCGCGCGAACTCGCCCGCCTGACGGTGGGCCAGGGCGTGGTGGGCGTGGATGCCAGCGCCGACGGCGGCCGCGTCTTTGCCGCCGACTGGTACCGCCAGCGCCTGAAGGTCTTCGACCTGCCCGCGCGCCGCCTGATCGCCGACGTGCCGCTGGGCCGCGCCCCGGCCGGCGTGGCGGCCCTGCCCGACGGCGCCCAGGCCTGGGTGGCCGAGCGCGACGACAACCGCGTGGCCCTGGTCGACGTGGCCCGCGCCGAGGTGATCGCCCGGGTGCCGGTGGGCCAGCACCCGTTTGCGCTGCTGCTGGATACACCGCGCCAGCGTCTGTACGCGCTGAACGTGCTGAGCGACGACGTCAGCGTCATCGACACCCGCAGCCGCCAGGTGATGGCCACGCTGAAGGTGGGCAAGGCACCCTACGGCGCGGCGCTGGCCGACAGTGGCCGGCGCCTGTACGTGACCAACCAGCACGACGACACCGTCAGCGTCTTCGACGCCGACCGCCTGACCCCGCTGGCCACGCTGCGCGGCTTTGGCTACCCCGAAGGCATTGCCGCCCACGGCGCGCAGGTGCTGGTCGTCAACTGGATGGACGACGACCTCAGCCTGCTCGATGCCGCCAGCGGCCAGCTGATCAGCCGCGTGCCGCTGGGCCGCAACCCGCGCGGCTTTGGCGCCTTCATCGCCACCCCACCTGATCTTTCCCTCGCCCGCAAGGAGACCCCCTGATGACCCGCTCCCTCCCGCCGACACGCCGCCTGTGGCTGCTCGGCCTGGCCCTGGCCGCCGTGTCCGGCGCCGCCACCGCGCACGGCCCGACGCGCCAGAAGGTGACCGAGACCATCACCATCAACGCCCCCGCGGCCACCGTCTGGGCCCGGATCAAGGACTTCGCCGCGCTGCAGGCCTGGCACCCGGCGGTCGCATCCAGCCCGGCGGACAAGGGCAACGAGGTCGGCTCGGTCCGCCAGCTCACGCTCAAGGGGGGCGGCGCGCTGACCGAGACCCTGGAAGCCTGGGACGATGCCGGCATGAAGTACACCTACCGCGCCAAGGACGGCGGCGCGCTGCCGGTGACCAACTACACGTCCACCTTGCGCGTCACCGAAGACGGGGGCAAGGCCACCGTGGAGTGGCGTGGCGCCTTCTACCGCGGCTATCCCAACAACAACCCGCCCCCGGACCAGAACGACGAAGCCGCGGTGCGCGCCGTCACCGGCGTCTACCAGAGCGGCCTGGCCAACCTGAAGTCCCTGGTCGAGGGCAAGTAGGCCCTGTCGCATGCCCCACCCGGTTCGCCGCCAGCGCCGCCGCCTGCTGCAGTGGGCGGCCTGGTCCTGCCTGCCGCCGCTGGCCGCCTGCGCGGCTGCGCCGGTGGCCACGCTTGGTCAGGCCCTGGAGGTGGCCCCTGGCGTGTACATGGTGCCCGGGACCGGCGGCGAGGTCGACCCGGCCAACCGGGGCCGTATCGGCAATGCCGGCTTCATCGTCGGGCCCACGGGTGTGGTGGTCATCGACAGCGGCGTGTCAGCGCGCCACGGCGAGGCCCTGCTGGCCAGCCTGCGCCGCATCACGGCGCTGCCGGTGCGCGCGCTGCTGCTGACCCATGTGCGCCAGGAGTTCGTCTTTGGCGCCACCAGTTTCCAGCACCACGGCGTGCCGGTGTGGATGCACCCGGCCGCCGCCCGTCTGATGGCGGCGCGCTGCGACAACTGCCTCAAGACCCTCAAGCGTGTGCTGGGTGAGGATGAAATGGCCGGCAGCCGCGTGGCCCGACCGGACCGCCTGCTGGCCGACCTGCCCGCCGCCGAGACCGAACTGGCCGGGCTGATCGGTCGGCGCCTGCGCCTGCTGGTGCACGGCCCGGAGGCCCACAGCAGCGGTCCAGGCGACCTGGCGGTGCTGGACGAATCCAGTGGCACGCTGTTCGCGGGCGGCCTGATGGACGCACACACCATCCCCGACGTGCAGGACGCCCGCCCCGAGGGCTGGCGCGCCGCGCTGGCCGCGCTGCAGGCGCTGCCGCTGGCCCGCATCGTGCCCGGCCACGGCCCGCTGGCCGCGCCGGACCTGGTGGCCCAGACCCGCCGCTACCTGGACCAGCTCGACGAGCGCATCGCCGTGCTGTTGGCACAGGGCACGCCGCTGTCGGACGTGGCCGAGGCGGCCACGCTGCCCGAGTTCGCTGACTGGGACCAGGCCGACACCATCCACCGGCGCAACGCGTCGATCGTCTTCCTGCGCCAGGAGCGCGCGCTGCTGCTGCGCTGACCGAGGAGCCCTGATGAGCATCGCCCGACGACACGCCCTGCTGGCCCTGGCCGGCCTGCCGCTGGCGGCCACCGCCGCGCCGGGCGGCCTGCCTGCCGTGATCGACCACGACGGCGGCTCGCCCGAGTGGGACCGCCTGCGCGCCAAGCTCTTCGGCGACCGCCCGATCGCCACCGGGGCCGACAGCGCGGTGCAGCTGGTGGTGCCGTTGCGCGCGGCCTACGGTGCCTCGGTGCCGGTGAAGATCGTGCCCCGCCTGGGCGACCAGGTACCTGGTCGCGCCGTGCGCCGCTACACGCTGCTGGTCGACAAGAACCCGTCGCCGGTGGCCGCCACGCTCAACATCGGCCCGGCCATCGTCCGCGCCGAGTTCGAGACCCGGCTGCGCGTGGACGAGTACGGCCACATGCGCGTCATCGCCGAGCTGGACGACGGCTCGCTGCACCTGTCCTCGCGCTACGTGAAGGTGTCGGGCGGCTGCAGCGCACCGCCCAACCGCGATGCGCCGCAGCTGATCGGCCAGACCCGCTTCAAGCTGCCCGAGGGCCTGAAACCCGCGGGCCAGGCCACGCCGGGCGAGGTCACGGTGATCCATCCCAACGACACCGGCTTCGAGCTCAACCAGGTCACGGTGATGTACATCCCGCCGCACTTCGTGCGCAGCATCCGCGCGCGCTACGACGGCCGGTTGCTGTTCGACCTGGACTGCGACTTCTCCATCAGCGAGAACCCCAGCTGGCGCTTCCTGTTCCAGCCGCGCGCCGACGGCGGCGGCCGCCTGGAAGCCGAGGTCGAGGACAGCAAGGAGCAGCGCTTTCGCGGCGCACTGGATCTGGCCACCGGAGCCATTGCGTGAACCCGCGGCGCCGCCACTGGCTGCAGGCCGCCTGCCTGGGCGCCCTGCCCTGGACCGCCCCCGCGCGCGCCGCCATCCCGGCGGCCTATGCGCCGATGGTCATCGAGCCCGACAAGCCCCAGGGCGACGGCGGCCCCTGGCTGTTCGACCTGCGCCCCGCCCAGGCCCGCGCGCGCCAGCTGAAGAAGGACATCTACCTCGTCCTGACCGCCACCGACTGCCACTACTGCCACCGCTACGAGGCCTTCCTGGCCGCCAACGCCAAGGCCCTGGTGCCGCACTTCAACGAGCGCTGGATGGTGGCCACGATGACCGCCAGACTCGAGGTGGACGCCAAGCGCCTGCAGCTGCGCACCGACGCCCACCAGGGCCTGTACGCCGACTTCCAGCGCGCCATCGGCGACCAGCGCGCGCGCCTGCTGGTCTACCCCTGCGTGTGGGTGCTGTCGGCCGATGGCAAGCCGCTGATGCAGATGCCCGCCGGCGCCGGCACGTTCGAAACCGTGCCCGAGCAGCTCGAGATCCTGCGACTGGAGGAGTGAGCCGGCGCTCTGGCGCCCGAACCGCTCAGGCCGCTGCAGCCACCTCGACCCGGTGGCGGCCCGCCTGCTTGGCCGCATAGAGCGCCTCGTCGGCCGCCCGCATCAGCGCCAGCGGCTCGCCGCCGTTGACCGGTGCAGCGGCCAGGCCCACCGTGAAGCCCACGCACACGCCAGGCAGACCGGCCGCGCCTTCGGCCGACAGGCGCTCCAGCGCCCGCTCGAAGCGCAACCGGGCGTCGGCGGCGCTCATGCCGGGCAGCAGGCACATGAACTCGTCGCCGCCGTAGCGGCTGGCCAGGTCGCTGGTGCGGATGCACTGCTGCAGGGCCTGCGCCACCGCCTGCAGCACGCGGTCGCCCACCTCATGGCCGTGGCTGTCGTTGATGCCCTTGAAGTGGTCCACATCCACCACCGCCAGTGTCAGCGGCTGGCCCGCTCGCACGCAACGCGCCAGCTCGCGCGGCAGGGTCTCGTCGAACAGGCGGCGGTTGGGCAGGCCGGTCAGCGCATCGCGCAGCGCCTGCTCGCGCAGCGAGTCGCGCAGCCGCAGGTTGGACAGGCCGAGCTTGACCACCTCACCAAACAGCTCCGAGCGCTGGCGCACCGCATCCGCCTCGGTGGTCTCGCGCGCGTGCACATGCAGCACGCCCAGCAGCTCGCCTTCCACGTACAGCGGTGTGCAGAGCATGACCCCCTGCAGGCCGGGCGGCTGGTGGGCGCAGCGGATGCCCTGATGCCCCAGCAACAGGTGCGGCCCGCCGCGCCGGATCGACCAGCAGGCGCTGCGCTCGTAGCGCTCGGGCAGACAGGACGTCGCGCCCCAGGTGCCGACGACGGCAAGGTCCTCGTCACCGCGGGCGACCGCAAAGCCGCCGTCGCAGCCGGGAAACAGCTGCGCGGCGGCGGTGCCCACCACCTCGTAGGCCTCGGCCTCGGTGCGGGCCGACTGCAGCAGCTCGTTGAGTTCGGTGATCAAGGCCATGTCGGCCTTGTGCCGCTCCAGGTCGCTGACCATGGCGATCAGCCGGGTGTTGGTGGCGCGCAGTTCCTCGTCGCGCCGGCGCCGATCGGTGGCATCGGTCACCATGGCCAGGGTGCCGGCGGCCTGGCCGTCGGCCTCGGCGAACGAACAGGTCGACACCTCGGCCCACAGCGTGCGCCCGTCGGCCCGGCGGAAGCGGATCTCATGGCGCTCGCTGTCCTGGTCCAGCCGGCGCCGCAGCAGCGCCTGCGCCGCGGGGCGGTCCTCGTCGTCCACGAAGTCGAACAGCAATCGCCCGGTCAGCAGCGCCGCCCGGGTGCCCAGCATGCGCGCCATGGCCTCGTTGGCCAGCGTGGTGCGGCCCTGCTCGTCGAGCTGCCACACGCCCTCGCCCGCGGTCTCGACGATGCGCCGGTAGCGCTGCTCGCTGGCCGCCAGCGCGCGGGCCGAGGCTTCCAGGCTGGCGGCGCGCTCATCGGCCTCGCGCTCGAAGCGTTCGAAGGCGGTGGCGATCTGGCCGATCTCGTCGCGCCGATGCGCCTCGGCCAGCGGCGTCGGTCCCCCGGCCTGCGGGCCGTGGCCGATGCGGCGGGCGATCGCGGTCAGTGGCCGCGTCAGCGTGACAAACGACAGCGCGCCCAAGGCCAGCGCCACGGTCAGGCTGCGCAGCACGTTCAGGCCCAGGTCGCGCCAGGCGCTGTCGAGGAAACGCTGCACCCGCGGCGCCTGGGCCGTCACCACATGCAGCTCGCCCACCCGTTGGCGTGCCGTGCCGTAATCCAGCGGCAGGCTGTAGGCCTGGGTGGGGGCGATGAAGCGCGTCCACCAGGCCTGGCTGGGCGCCGCCTCGGGCCGCTGGCTGCGGCCCTGGGCCAGCACCTCGCCGAAGTCACTGCGCAAGGTGGCCTCCACCACCGGCACATAGGACAGCGCGCCGTTCACCACCACCTGCGCCGCCTGGACATTCAGGTGGTAGCCGGCCTGGGCAGCGGGCTCGCGCATCGCCGCCAGCAGCTGCTGCATCTCGCGCCGCTCGGACTCCACCGACACCTGGTAGTTGTGCTGCACCTGCAGCAGGCTGAAGCCCGCGCCGAACAGCACGCCCAGCAGCGCGGCCAGCAGGGTCTGCCGCAGCGCCAGGCGTCCGATGCCGGACCAGCGTCTCATGGCCGCGTGCCGCCCGCGCTGGCGCTGTGCTGCCATTGCACCAGGGCTTCTTCCAGCAGCCGATGGGCCAGGCCGCTGCGCCTGGCTTCGGCCAGCTTCGCGTCCACGGCGTCCAGCAAGGACACGCAGGGGCTGCGGCGCGAGAAGCCATGGTGGATCGTGCCCTCGTTCACCGGCTTGGGCAGCGGCACGATGCGCTGCGCCAGGCCCAGCTGCGACAGCTGCGCCCGGCCGGTGTACAGACCGGTGACCACGTAGTCGATGCGGCCCGCCGCCAGTTTCTGGAAATTCACCGCCAGGGTGTCGGCGTCTTCCAGCGTCAGCGACTGCTCGGCGAAGCGGTCGAAGGCGTCGCCGAAACGGTCACCGCTGGTGCGCCCGCCGCGCTTGCCCACCAGGTCCTTGGGGCTGTCGAACTTCAGCGGCCGGGCCTGGGCCACAAACACCGCCATCGGGTTCGGGAACGCCGGTGAGCGGGTGAACTGCAGGTAGACCTCGCGCTCCGGCGTGGGCTTGAGGCTGACGACCAGATCGATCTGGCCGAACTCGGCCGACTTCAGCACCCGCGGCCAGGGCCCCATGTGGCGGGCCTCCCAGGGCACGCCCAGCTCGTCCAGGATGCGCCCCGTCAACGCGACGCTGGCGCCGACGATGCGCTCGCCGTCGGCCCAGTGGTAGGGCGGGTAGTCGGGGTTGGCCGACAACACCACCCGGGTGCACTCGGCCCCGATGGCACTGCCGGCGCCGGCCAGGGCCAGCCACAGCACAGCGGCCCAACGCGCGAATCGCTCCATGGGTGCTCCCGGACAACAAGCAGCAGGAATCAGCCATTCTGCGCCGCCAGGTGCCCACCGGGGAACCCGGAGAAGGGCCTGAGCGATCCGCTTGTTCGGCACTTTGCAGCCACCGGGGCGCCGGACTGGCGAGCCGCTGCGGCCAATGCCACACTGCCGTCGCGCGCCGGCGTGTCGAATCGACGGCGGCCCGATCGTCGTTGTCCTGAGCCGCCACGGGGCGGCCGACCAGGAGTGAGCCCATGACCGTATCCCCCACCCGACTGCTGCTGATGGTGGCCACCCGCAAGGGCGCCTGGCTGTATCACGGCGACCCGCAGCGCCAGACCTGGCGCGTCGACGGCCCCCACTTCCTGGGCCACACGCTCAGCCACCTGCGGCTGGACCCGCGCGACGGCCGCACCCTGCTGGCGGCCGCCCGCACCGGCCACCTGGGGCCCACCATCTTCCGCTCCGCCGACCTGGGCGCCACCTGGCAGGAGGCCAGCCGCCCCCCCGCCTTTGCCGCGCCCACCAACGGCCTGCCCGCACGCAGCGTGGACCACACCTTCTGGCTCACGCCCGGCCACGCCAGCCAGCCGGGCCGCTGGTACGCCGGCACCTCGCCGCAGGGCCTGTTCCGCAGCGACGACGGCGGCGACACCTGGACGCCGCTGTCCTCGATCAACGACAGCCCCACGTTCCGCGACTGGATGGGCACGGTGCAGGACGGCACGCCCGACGGCCCCAAGCTGCATTCGCTGATCGTCGATCCGCGCGACCCGACCCACCTGCTGTTCGGCATGTCCGGCGGCGGCGTGCACGAATCCCATGACGAAGGCGAGACCTGGCACACGCTGATCGAGGGCATGGAGGTGGTGGGCGGCTTCGACCCCGGCAACGTGGCCTTCCACGACCCGCACTGCATCCGCCAGTGCCCCACCCAGCCCGACCGCCTGTACCAGCAGAACCACTGCGGCATCTACCGCCTGGACCGGCCCGCCTCCACCTGGCAGCGCATTGGACGCGCCATGCCCGCCGAAGTGGGCGACATCGGCTTTCCGATGGTGGTGCACCCGCACGACGCCGACACTGCCTGGGTCTTCCCGATGGACGGCACCGACGTCTGGCCCCGCACCGCCCCCGCCGGCCGCCCCTCCGCCTACGTCACCCATGACGCAGGCGCCAGCTGGCAGCGCCAGGACCAGGGCCTGCCCAGCGAACAGGCCTGGTGGACGATCAAACGCCAGGCCATGACCGTGGACACCCTGCCGCAGCCAGCGCTGTACCTGGGCACCACCAGCGGGGAGCTGTGGATCGGCCGCGATGGCGGCGCGCAGTGGGAACTGCTGGCCCGTCACCTGCCCGAGATCTACGCCGTGGAGGCGGCGGTGCTGGCATGAAGGTCCTGCTGCCCGGCGCCCTGTACAGCTACACCGGCGCCAACACCGTGGAGGCCCAGGGCGACACGCTGCACGCGCTGTTCGCCGACCTGGACCAGCGCTACCCCGGCCTGCGCTTTCGGGTGGTGGACGAGCAGCGCCAGCTGCGACCGCACATGCGGGTCTTCGTCAATGGCCGCTGCGTGCGCGACCTGGGCCAGGCGCTGCAGCCCGGCGATGACGTGGCGGTGGTGCTGGCGCTGAGTGGCGGCTGAGGAACGGGCGCCGCCGCCGCGCCTCAGCACCCCTCGGGCTGGGCCAGCCAGTCGCGCAGCGCGCGCTGCGAGCCGCGCACAAAGCCGGGCCCCCAGGACAGGTGGTCCAGCGTGGGCCAGTCGTCCAGCATCCAGCCCTGCGTCATGATCAGCCGCGCCGTGATCAGCAGCGACACCTGCCGTGGCAGGTCGGGCGGCGGCGTGGTGGCGGCGGCGTAGCCGTCGAGCAGCGCATCGTGCAAGGCCGCGTACTGCGGCCGGTGGTCGTGGTTGCCGGCCAGTGGATGGCACAAGTACTGCAAGGTGGCGGCCAGGTCCATGGCGCGGTGGCCCAGGCCACAGTCGGTGAAGTCGATCGCGCCGGCCGCGCCGCGCACGAACAGCAGGTTCCACGGGTGCAGGTCCCCGTGCACCAGGCCCCAGGTGCCGGGCGCCCGGCCGAAGCCCTCGATCATCGGGTGCAAGCGGGCCGCCGCCCGGGCCAGCAGCGCGCGGTGCTCAGGCGTCAGGCGGGCCAGGCCGGCCCGCGTGCCATCGGCCCAGGCCGGCAGGTCCAGCGACACCGCCGGACGCGTCAGGCGCACGCGGCCGGCATGCTGCAGTTCGTCGGCCACCCGGTGCAGCGTGCCGGTGAATCGGCCCACCGCCGCCAGCCGCGCCGGGCTCAGTCCCCGGTCATGCTGGCGACCACCCAGCCAGGTCAGCAGCACCGCCAAACGGCCATCCGGGTGGCGGTGCCAGCGCGCGCCATCCTGGCTGCGCAGCGGCACTGGCACATGCAGGCCGGCGGCGGCCGATGCCTCCAGAAAGTCCAGCTCGGTCTCGATCGCGGCGGTGTCCCGGTGGCTGGCGGCGTACAGGCGCAGCGCCAGCTCCGGCCCAGTGCTGGGCCGTATGCGCCAGACCTCGCAGTCCAGTCGGGCCACGCAGCGCAGCGCCTGGGCACGCAGGCCATGGCGCTGCAACACGGTGTCGATGAAGGGCGGGTGCACCGACCCGATTGTGCGCGGCCGCCCCAGGGTGACGGGGCCTCAGCCCTGCCAGACCACCTGCTGCTGCAACAGCGCATCGATTTCGGGCTCGGTCCAGCCGAACTCCCGCAGCACCTCCGTGCTGTGCTGTCCCACGCGAGGCGCCATACTCAGCTTGGGCGATGAGCCACCGCTGAGCGTGATGGGAGAGCCCAGGCCTCGCTGCAGACCGCCCTGTCCGTCGTCCACGTCCACCACCATGCCCACGGCCTGGGTCTGCGGATGCTCCAGCGCCTGGCCAGCGTGCTGCACCGGGCCGGCCGGCACGCCGGCGGACTCGAAGCGGGCGCACCAGGCGGCCACGCCGTCATTGGCCAGCTCGGCCTCGATCAGCGCCACCAGCGCCTCGCGGTGCTGTACCCGGCACTGCGGGTGATCGAAGCGCGGATCGGCGGCCCATTCCGGGTGGCCCAGCACCTGGCACACCCCCAGCCAGGCCTTGGGGTTGCCGGCGCCGATCACCAGCTGCCCATCGCGCGCGCGAAACACCTGGTAGGGCGCGATCAGCGAATGCGCCGTGCCCAGGCGCGGCGTGTCCAGCCCGGTGGAGAAGTAGTTCGCCGCCAGCCAGTAGGTCTGCTGCATCGCCGCCTGCAGCAGCGAGGTCTCGACATGCTGGCCCTGGCCGGTGCGCAGCCGGTGCACATAGGCCGAGAGCACCGCCAGCGCCGCCAGGATGCCGGCGTTGGTGTCGGCGATCGACACGCCGGGCTTGACCGGGTCGCGGTCGGGCTCGCCGGTGGCGGCGATCAGACCGCTGAAGGCCTGCAGGATCAGGTCGAAGCCGCCGGTGGTGGCCATCGGCCCGTGTCGGCCATAGCCGGTGATCGAGCAGTAGATCAACGCCGGGTTGATCGGCTGCAGATCGGCATAGGCCAGCCCCAGCCGCTCCATCACGCCCACGCGGAAGTTCTCGGTCAGCACGTCGGCCTGGGCCACCAGGCGCTTGAGCACCGCCTTGCCGGCCTCGGTGCGCACATCCAGGGCCAGCGAGCGCTTGCCACGGTTGATCATGCAGAACGACGGCGGCATCGCGCTGTCGCCGGGCTTCTGGTACTGGCGAGCATCGTCGCCCGAGGGCCATTTCTCGATCTTGATGACGTCGGCGCCCAGGTCAGACAGCATCATCCCGCAGGTGGGGCCAGCCATGATCTGCGCCATCTCGATGACGCGCAGGCCGCTCAGGGGCCGCCGGGCGGCGGCGGTGTCGGGGGTGGACAACATCGGTCTCAGCGTCCTTCGAAGCGGGGGGCACGCCGTTCGGCGATGGCGGCGCGGCCTTCGGCAAAGTCGGCGGTGGCCAGCACGCGGGCCTCGCGCTCGCGCAGGCGGGCCTCGTCGGCACGGCCGCTGTCGATCTCGTGCAGCGAGCGTTTGGTACCCTGTGCCGCCAAGGGCGCCAGTTGCACCACGCGCTGCGCCAAGGCAGCCACGGCCGCCGGCAGCTGCGCGGGCTCGACCACGGCGTCGAACAGACCCACCGATTGCAGTTCGTCCACCCCCAGCGCACGGCCGCTCAGGAAAGCGCGCTGCGCCAGGTTCAGGCCCAGCCGCGACACATAGCGCCGCAGGCCGCTGGGGTAGTAGTGCAGGCCCAGCTGCGTGGCGGGCATGTGGAAGGCGGCCTGCGGCACCGCAACGCGCAGGTCGCAGGCCAGCACCAGGTCGGTCGCGCCACCGTGCACGCTGCCCGAGAGCGCGCACAGGGTGATCGGCCGCAGCGCCTCGACCGTGTCGATGACGCGCTCGAACAGGCGCGGGTCGTGCTGCGGGTCGCTAAAGCCGGCCACGTCGTAGCCGGCGCAGAACACCGGTCGCTCGCTATCGCCGGGCTCGGCCGCCAGCACCACGGCGCGCACCGCGGTGTCGGCATTCAGTGCATCACAGATCGCCAGCAGCCGCTGCAGGTCGACCGGGCGCAGCGCATGGCGGCGCTGGGGCCGGTTCAGGCGCACCGTCGCCAGCGGACCCTGGATCGACAGCAGCGGCAGGCCGTCGGTGGTGTCGGTGCTCATTCGGACTCGATCCCTGCGGCCTTGACCAGGCGGGCGCGCTGGCTGATCTCGGTCTGCAGGAAGGCCGCCAGGGCCTCAGGCCGGCCACCGGTGGGCGTCATGCCATTCTTGGCCAGGGCCTCGCGCACGGCCGGCTGCTCCAGCGCCTTGTTCAGCTCGCTGACCAGGCGGGCAGTGACTGCTGGCGGGAGACCGGCCGGGCCGAAGAACGCGAACCAGGACTGGATGGCATAGCCGGGCACGGTCTCGCCGATCGCGGGCACCTGCGGCAGGCCCGGGAAGCGCTGCGCCTCGACCACGCCCAGCGCCTTGAGCTTGCCGCTCTCGAGGTGCGGTCGCGCGGTGGCCAGACTGGCAAAGACCAGCGGGATGTTGTTACCCAGCAGGTCAGTGATCGCTGGGCCGCCGCCCTTGTAGGGCACATGGGTCATCTCGATGCCGGCCAGCTCGGTCAGCAGTTCACCCGCCAGGTGGTGCGCCGAGCCGGGGCCGGAGCTGCCGAAGCTCAGCTTCTTCGGGTTGGCCTTGGCATAGGCGATCAACTCCTTGAGCGTGTTAAAGGGCTGCGATGGGTGGGTGACCAGCACGATGTGGTTCACCGCCGCCGGCACCAGCGGCGTGAAGCTCTTCACCGGGTCGTAGGGGAACTTGCGCGCGACCAGGTGGTTGGTGGCATGGGTGGCATCGGTGCCCAGCACCAGGCTGTAGCCGTCGGGCGGTGACTTGGCCACGTTGTCGGCGCCCAGCGTGCCGCCGGCACCACCGCGGTTGTCGACCACCACCGTCTGCCCCAGTTGCGGCCCCAGGCGCTCGGCCACGGCGCGGGCCAGCGCATCGGCGGCAGCGCCCGGCGCGTAGGGCACGACCAGGCGCAGCGGGCGCTCAGGCCAGGCCTGGGCCCGGACCGCCTCAGGCAGGGCCAGGGCGGCCAGCGCGGCCAGAACAGGCAGGCAGGCGCGGCGCGGCAGAAGGGGCAGGGTCATGGGGCTGTCTCCGTCTCGATGCAGGTGTGCAGCGATGGTGGCAACAATCATCGGGGCACGGGCTTATCATCACATTCATGATGTATCAGCATGGATGTGAACGATGAGTCCACCGGTCAAGTCGGCGCTGCGGGTGCTGGAGCTGCTCGAGTTCTTCGCCGAGGAGCGGCGCCCCGCCAGCGTGGGCGAGGTGGCGCAGGCCCTGCACTGGCCGCAGTCGAGCACCTCGGTGCTGCTGCGCTGCCTCGTCGAGGCCGGTTACGTCGACCACGACCGCCGCAGCGGCCTGTTCGCGCCCGGCGTGCGGGTGGCATTGGCCACCGCCTGGATGCAGGAGCACCTGTACACCGAGCACAGCCTGCTGCGCCTGATGGAGGGAGTGCGTGAGGCCACCGGTCACACCGTCATGATTGGCGAGCGCCGCGGCGTGCAGGTGCGCTACCTGCACGTGCTGCAGTCGACGCACGAGGGGCGCTTCACCGCCAAGACCGGCTCCTTGCGCCCCCTGTTCGGCAGTGCGGCCGGGCGCATGCTGCTCACCACGCTGCCGCCACGCGAGATCGGCGTGCTGCTGCGCAAGGCCAATGCGCTGGAGCCCGACCCGGCCCGCCACGCCGACATCGACCACGTGCTCGCTGAGGTAGCCCAAGCCCGGCGTGAGGGCTATGCCGAGTCCACCGGCACCTCGGTCCCCGGCGCCGCCGCGCTGGCGGTGCTGATTCCGGTAGGCCGCCAGCGCCCGCCGCTGACCCTCAGTGTCGGCGGACCGCAACGGGAGGTCGCGCGCGAACGCACGCTGCTGCTGCAGACGCTGCGCGCCGCCGTAGAGCCCTTGGGGCGCACGGTGCTGGCAACCCTCTGAGCGTCAGCGCGGCATCGGCCTCCCCATGGCCTGGCGGCCACCGTCACTCGATCAGATCGCGGGTGTTGGACGTCCGTTCCGCGTTGGTCAGACCCCGGTTGGCGCACATTTCGACAATGCGCGTGCGCATCGTTGCGATGATGTTGTTGAGGGTCAGCGCCAAGTGGGTCTTCACGGTGGTCTCGGTCGGGTAGTTGGCGCCGGTGTCCGGGGCCGAGCGGAAGCCGTTGCGCAGGGCGCCGTTCTTGGCCGTCTTGCCGGCCGCGTAGTTGCCGTAGGCGTCCTTGGCGGCGTTCCACATCACGTCGGTGCCAGCACCAGTGCCCGCCCGGTAGCACTTCAGGTTGCACTCGTTGTCCTGCTCACCGGTCCATTCGAGCGTGACATGGATCCCGCCGCGCTCGCTGCCGATCAGGGCATCCAGGATCTTGTTCTGCCGCGCAGCGTTGTTCAGGTCCTTCGGGGTACCCGCCGGCCAGCGTTGCCCACCCTTGTACACCCCCTCAAAAAGGGACAGGTGCAGGTTCAGGCCCTGGAACTGCGGCAGTGCGCTGAAGCGTCCCGATCGGCCCAGCACCTTCAACTGGTCCTCGACCTTGATCACCGCCTGTGCCTCGTAGTCCGCGTCCAGCTGCGCCTTGAGCATCGCCAGGCCGACCTGCTTGTTCTGCTTCGCCACGTTCAGGCGGCTCTGGGCCACCTTGACGCGCAGACCGTTGTCCACCGCCACCCGGGCGCACTCCAGCAGCGCAGCCGGGCCACCGTCAGAGTCATCCCGGCTGAGGGTCTTGCGCCAGTCAAGGTAGGCACGACGCGTGGCGGTGTGGGTCAGCAGCACCGCCTGCGCCGCCGATACGCCATCGGGCTTGTCGATGTCATCCGACAGGCCCGCCAAGGCATTGTCCACCGCCAGCGCCGCCGCGCGCAGCGCCTGCAGATGACGGTCCGCCGGTTGATGCACCAGCTTGGCCATGTCCGGATCGGACCAGCCCGGCGGGGTCTTTGGCGCGGCCATGGTCTTCAGGGGCTCGCACAGCCTGATCGACTTCGCGAGGTTCTCCTTCAAGGTGGTGAGCTGACTGGTCGGATCGCGCAGGGTCTCGATGCGCCGCTGCGTGTCCTCAATGCGCGTCTGGTCGCCATCGACCAATCGCCGCATCAGATCGTCGTACTGCTCCTGCGACAGCGCGTCCTGATCGAAGGCGTCGTCCGCGTCGTCCACAGAGACCAGCCGGCCAATGCTGTCCTTGATGCTGGCGTTGGGGATGTAGATGTGGGTCTCGATCCAGGCGCGCAGCTCCCGTGAGCGCTGCCGGTCCTGCTCGATGGCCGGCGTTTCCTCGAGGGTCTCGGGCGGGCGTTCGGCCTTGAGCCGCCGAGCCACCTCGCGCGCCACCTTTCGCAGCGCCAGCACGTATTCACGCAGCGCCTGCTGGCCCGGCACCGGCTGGTGCTCGCGCAGAGCCTGCTCGACCCGCAGACGCGGCGCCTCGGCCGGCGCCAGCTCGTCGGTGCTGGCCCCTGCCGGTACCACCACGCGCTCGAAGGCCTCGCGCAGGGCGATCTCGGCCAGGCGCCGCCGCTCCGCGACCGCCTTCTCCACCTCCTTGACGGCGCCCTCAAGCGCATCGACCGCATCGGACAGTCCGGCCAGGATCCCCTCGGCGATCAGCCGCAAGGCCTCGCTGCGCAAGCCGGCCAGCCGCTGGCGCTCGTCCTCCTCCAGGTCGGCCGGATCGGTGAGCTTCTCGACCCGGTCGAGGAAGGCGTTGATGCGCCGGGAGGTCTCCTCGGCGATCGCGTCAATGGCCTGCTCGATGACCTGTTTCAGGCGTTCCAGGGCCGTTTCGGCCTCTTCCACCGCGCCACGGTCGATCGCCGACTGCAGGGCCCGTCGCGCCTCGGCCACCGGGTCGTTGTTCAGCAGCGCCAGGCCGGGCGGGTCCGGCAGCTCCTGCAGCGCCAGCTGCAGGGCCAGCAGGCGTTCCTTCTTCAGCGCGGCAGCGGCCTTCTCGGTCCTGCCCCACTCCTGCGCCAGCACCTCGATCAACACGCGCGCCAGCTCGACGTCGCCATCCAGCGCCTGGCGGGCCTCTTGGCGCAAGGCCTCCAGGTTCAAGTGGGCCAGGTCATCCACATCAGCAGGGTCCGGCAGCCAACGCTCGAAGTCCTTCCGCAACCGGGCCGACTCCTGCTCGCGCTGCTCGCCGACTTCGTCCACCAGCCGATCCAGCTGTTGCAGCGCTTGCAACGCCTGGACGAACTGGCGCTCACCAGCCCGCTTCTCGGCCAGGTCCAGCACCGCCCGCAAACGGCCGGCCACGGTGGGCATCTGGCGCAGTGCCCGCTGCAGCTGGCGCTCGGCATCCTCGTGCCGCCGCTCCCACTCGGCCTCTTCCTTGCCCATCGCGGCCAGCAGCATCTCGTCGAGCTTCTTCAAGCCGGCGATGCCTTTCAGGTACTCGCCTGCCGCCCCCTGCTTGCGACCGAACTCGAGCAGGGCGCCCAGCTTGCCCACCGCCTCCGGCGCGCTGCGCAGCGCTTTCTCGTAGCGCTGCTCCAGTGTCTGCAGCAGCAGGCGGAAGGCGCCCTCGGCCCGCTGGTCGGGCGTCGGCTCGGGCTCACTCGGTTCCGGGCTGTCCTGGGGCCCGTCCTCGCCCGTGGGCGGCCTCAGGCCGACTTCGTCCTGCGCCGACTCGTCGTGGTCCTCGTCGGACTCCGTGGGTTGGCCGCTCTCGTCCCAGATGACGACGCTGCGCACACGGAAGCCGCAGGCCTTCAGTGGCGATCGCACCTTCTTGGCCAGGCCACCCAGCGGTTTGTCCATCTGCAGGAACAGCGTGCCTTCGTCGACCCAGGCCGTCCCATGGGCGCCGGCCTTTACGCCGGTGGTCTCGGAAAGCTTGCCGAACAGGCTGCGGCTAGACTGTTTGGGATGCATGGCCAGAACGGCGGCCTGCTTCTCCTTGCCGTCCACGTAGGCAAAGGCGACGCGCCGGGCAGGGTCCTTGCGGCACAGCAGCAGTTGCGCGGCCAGCTTGCGGGGATCCAGCAGCAGCGCCGGCGGCTCGTCAGCGCCAGGCTCGGCCTCGGGCAGCTTGCGCAGCGCCATCTCGAACACGCTCTTGAGCTCGTCGACGCCATGGTCGACCTCATCCGCCAGGGTGTTGGCCACCGCGGCCACGGCCTTGCAGGACTTGACCACCAGTTCGGTGGCGCCCTTCTCCTTGGACTGGCGCTGTGCCAGGGTAGCGGTCTCCAGGGCCGCCTTCTTCAACGGAAAGACGGTGCCGCGGAACTGGCGATCGCGCTCCGCAAAAGCCTGCTCCAGTTGCTCCCGCGTGGTGGCCTCGGCAACCCAGCCGCTGTCGAACAGGCCCCACTTGATGGCGGTGTGCATCTTGAGTAGCGCCTTGAGCCGATCCGCCAGGTCACCGTCGGTGGGCAGGCTTCCCTTCTTCTTCTCCCAGGTGCCAAGCTTGAGATCGTCGGGGTAGTTGGCGAGTGTCATGCTGGGATCGCTCCTTGCGTTGAGGCCGGGCTGGCAGCGTAGCGTGCGCAGAGGCCAGCAACAAGACCAACATCCCTTGGACCGACCGCCCACCCGGCGCCGGGGCTCAGGCCGCGCGCAGCAGCCACGCCGCCAGCCGCGCCAGCGGCACCGGCTTGGGCAGCCAGGCCAGGTCGGTGGCCGCCAGGCGCTGCATCGTCGGTGCACCCAGGTCACCGGTCAGGATCAGCGCCGGCAGGGCGGGCAACTGCCAGGCCTGGCGCAGCGCGGCCACCGCGGCCACGCCGTCCTGCACCCCGGGCAGGCGGAGGTCTGACAGCAGCCGGTCCGGCGGCCAGCCCGTGCACGCGGCCTGCAGCGCACGCACGCCGTCGGCGCTGCGGACCTGGCAGCCCCAGGCGGTCAGCAGCGACTCGGTGGCGGCGCGCACCTCGGGGTCGTCCTCCAGCAGCGCCACCTTCAGGCCAGGCGGCAGCACCGGAAGGCCGCTGCCGCCCGCGGCATCAGGCAGCGGCGCAAGCCAGGCGCCCAGCTGCAGCTCGACGCAGGTGCCCTGCCCGGGCCGCGATCGCAGGCGCAGCGGCATGTCCAGCAGCGTACCCAGGCGCCGCACGATGGACAGGCCCAGGCCGATGCCGCGCTCGCGCTGGCGCGCCGGGTTGTCGACCTGGAAGAACTCCTCGAAGACCTGGGCCTGGTGCTCGGGCGCGATGCCCACGCCGGTGTCCCAGACCTGCACGCACCAGCCTGCCGCGCCGCCGGGTCCTCGGCGCGCGCGTACGCCCACCAGCACACCGCCGCGCGCGGTGTAGCGCAGCGCATTGCCCAACAGGTTGCGCAGCACCGTGGCCAGCAGGTGCGGGTCGCTGTCGACCCAGGCGGGGGCGCGGCTGCTCAGCCGCAGGGCCAGGCGCAGACCCTTGGCCTCGGCCTGGGGCAGCAGCTCCTCGACCAGGCCGGCCAGCAGCGGGCCCAGGTTGACCGCCTCGCGACGCGGCTGCAGCGCGCCGGCGTCCAGGCGCGCCAGGTCCAGCAGCGCATCGAACAGGCCGCCCAGCGACGCGGCGCAGCGCTCGATGCCGGCCAGCATCTCGCGCTGGCGCGGCGTATCCAGCTGCGGGCGCAGCGCCGCCGCCTGCAGGATCAGCGCATGCACCGGCTGGCGCAGGTCGTGGCTGGCGGCGGCGAGGAAACGAGTCTTGGCCTCGCCGGCTTCACGCAGCGCGCGGTTCAGCACGGCCAGCGCCTGCTCGCGTTGCAGCGCGGCGTCGCGCTGCGCATGGGCCATGTCCAGCTCCAGCCGCACCTGCAGACTGACGCGGCGCGCCATGGCCGCCTGGCGCAGCGACTGCACCTGCGCCTCGTGGGACTGGCGCTGGTGGTGCAGCGCGCGGTGCAGGTCGCCCAGGGCCTCGGCGGCCAACGCAGCCTCGCGGTGCAGTTCCAGCCGGTCCACCGGAAACAGGCTGTCGCGGCCGCCGTGCGCCAGGTGCTGCTCGACGCAGGCCAGTGCGTCGGCGGGCCTCCCCTGCTGACGCCACTGCCGGGCCTGCAGCCAGACCAGTTCGTGCTGCGTTTCGCTGGGCACCTCAGCCGAGGCCTGGGCCTGTTCCAGCAATGCCGCCGCACGCTGTGGCTGGCCGGCGCGATCAAAGACCAGCGCACACAGCGCCAACACCTTGGCGCCGGGCGCGCAGTCCAACAGCGCCTGGGCATGCGTGATCGCCTCGTCATGGCGCCCCACGGCGCTGAGGGTCGACATCAGGTTGGGCCGCACCGCCCCCTTGGCACCCGGCTGCGGGCACAGCGCCCAGGCCTCCTCGCACAGCGGCAGCCCCTCCTCGGGGTTGCCCAGGCTGCAGTGCGCGCCGCCCAGCGACGCCAGCGCGGTGGCCAGCAGCGACGGGATGCCCGCCTCACGCGCCGCGGCCAGGCCCAGGTGAAAGGCGCGCAGGCCCTCGTCCTCGCGCTGCAGGCGCATCAGCACACCGCCCTGGCGCACCCACAACAGGCGGCGCAGCACGGCGGGCGTGTCGGCGCCGAGCGTGGGCATCACCGGTGCCAGCCAGGCCAGCAGTTGCTCGTCGTCGCTGGACTCGCTGAAGGCCATCCAGCAGCGCGCGTCCAGGCAGGCCAGTTGGCCGTCGCGGTCGTCGGCCAGCAGCGCCTGGGCCCGCGCCAGCGTGGTCTTGGCCAGCGCGCGCTCGCCCCGCGTCCAGCGCGAGCGGGCCTCGAACATCGCCAGCCAGCCCTGGGCACGAGCGTCAGCCCGCCAGGCGTCGGCCTGGGTCTGCAGCCAGGGCAGCGCCGCATCGGCGCGCTCGGCAATGCGTTGCCAGGCCTCGCGCAGCAAGGCGTCCAGCGGCGGCAGGGGCTCGGTGGCGGCGGCCATGGTCGCAGCGATCATGGCATGTGGCGGCACCTTCAGGTGCGGCAGTAGCGCACCACGGTGTAGATGGTCGAGGTCTGCTCGATCGTGCCGCGGAAGCAGCGCGAGTTCAGCGCCTGCATCACATCAGCGAACGGCGCCACCGGCCGGTACCAGTCCACCCGCAGGTCATGCGCCGTGGCCTGCGACCAGGCCATGATCGAGCTGACCTGTCCGCCGCGGGCCACCTGGCCGCCGGCCAGCAGGTCCAGCGTGACCGGGCCCTGGATGCTGCCGGGCGGGCAGATGTCGAAATCGATCGGCGCGTAACCGCTGCACAGCGTGCGCTGCCAGGTGCTGCCGGGCGGCACGGTGACGTCGTAGTGGCGGTAGTCGGTGGTGGTGATGACCGACTGCGCCGAGGCCGCATTGCTGGCACTCGCCCAGTTGCGGTGCTGCACGAGGCGCGGCTGCGTGGGCGCGCGCACCACCATCCAGTAGCTCTTGGTCACGCCAATGCCCAGGCCGCCGACCAGGCATTTGACCTGGCGCGTGTTCGGGCCCGAGCCGCCGAGCGGCTCGTTGCTGATGACGCTGCAGCCCGTGGGCGCCTGCGCCAGCACCAGGCCGCTCGGGAAAGGCATGCGCAGCACCACATTGCTGCCGATCACGTTGCCGGTGTTGGTGACCGACAGCGTGTACTCGTCGTGCTGGCCCAGCTGCAGTTCGGTGGGCGCGGTCAGCGTGGGCAGCAGCACGGTGCCGGCCTGTGCGGCGCCGCTGACAGCAACAAGGGAGGCCAGCATCGGTGCGAGCAGGCGGTGGTTCATCGAGGTTCTCCAGCGTGGGTTGACGATCGGGTCCCGCAGGGGACTGGGTCCGATTTTTCGGTTCACCCACCCACCGGCCACCGGACGAAGGGACGGTCCACCCCACCCCTAGCAGCCAGGGGGTCCGCACCGTACCTTCGTCCGGTGGCGCCGCTCGGGCGCGCTGCTACGATCCCGCGCGATGAACGCCGCCGACGTGGCCCTGGTCGTTGAAGACCACCCGCTCTACCGCCAGGCGCTGCTGGACACGCTGCAGGCCACCCTGCCCGGCTGGCACTGTCTGGCCGCCAGCACCCTGGCCGAAGCGCGCCTGGCGCTGGCCCAGTCGCCGCGCCTGGTGCTGGCCGACCAGCGCCTGCCCGATGGCGAAGGCCTGGCCTGGCTGGTCACGCTGGCCGGCCAGGTGCCGCTGCGGCTGCTGCTCTCAGGGGCCGACGAGCCGCGCCTGATCCTGCACGCCCGGCAATGCGGCCTGGACGCCTACCTGCCCAAGCGCTGGACCCCGCCACAGATCAGCGACGCCCTGCACCGCGTGCTGCAGGGCCAGCGCTGCTTTCCCAGCGCCAGCGGCGGTGACGACGCGCCTCTGACCGCCCGCCAACTGGAAGTGCTGCGCTTGGTCGGGCGCGGCCTGCCCAGCCGCGAAATCGCCCAGCGCCTGGGCGTGACCGAGCGGACCGTGAAGGACCACCTGAGCCTGATCTTCATCCGCCTGGGCGTGCGCAACCGGGCCGAGGCGGTGGCGCAGGCCAGCGTGGCGGGGTGGTTGGTGTTTGACAGTGCGGAGTGAGAGGCTGGTGCGGCACCTGTGGGGCTGAGCGGAAGCCCGTTGTGATCAGGGCGACCGCTGCTGGCGAAGATCAGTCGTCCCCCCCCGCCAGAATCCTGCCCAAAGTGCCTTCGTCCCTCAGCTTCTTGACCAGCGTATGTCCGCCATCCCTGAAACCATGGAGGGCGATGTTCCGAAAGCCGGACAGTTCCTGCGCATGCACCACGTCAAGCCGGTCCGAGTCGGAGTAGAACACTCTTGCTTGAATGTCCGGGCAGGCCTGAAGCATCCAGTCCTTCAGATCGTAAACGTCCGAAGCCGCTGGATGGGCATGGATGGCTCCTATCACCTCGCCCCAGCGGCGATCCCCATGCAGGCGCCTCTTCGATGGGCTGATGAAGGATTGCGGAGAAAACGCAATCACCCGGCCCCGTCCGATCATGGAGCAGAACAACAGGGCGGCAAAGCCACCCATGGAGTTTCCAATGAAGGTGATGTCGGAGCAGCCCGATTGATCGATCTTCTGCGCCAGGTACGTCGCGATCGAGCGTGCATCGTCACCCACCCCTGGCAGACCACGCTGGTACCAGGCCTGACGAAGGTCTCGCAGGAAGATCTTGCTGCAATCCAGGAGGTTCGCGGCCTTGTAGAACTCAAAGGGCGGAACCCCGAGTCCACCTGAGATTCCGCCGAACAACAGGACCAGCTTGTCTGAACCCGCAATGAGTTGCTCGTCGACCGATTCTTGCCGATCAGGAATGGTCACCAAGGCTCCCAGGAAGGCTGACCACTGAAGCGAACCGGTGGCGCAGACGCGTCACGCAGCACAGGTGCCGTCCGCCGCTGCGGGAGGCCATGCCGCGCTCGACAAGCCCTCGCTGTGTGCCGGGATGCTCTGCAGTTGCTGGAGCCACGGCATCGACGACGCCGCCCAGATCTGGGTGACGGGCACCAGCTGAGCCCGCTCATTGACGCAGCCCAGCCGCAGGTTCAGCATCCTGGGAGGTCCATCCGCCTCGGTGGCATACAACTGGGTGCCACATTCGGGACAGAACGCCTGAACTCGGCGATTGCCGCTGTCTGCGACCTTGACATAGTGCTTCGCCTGGCCCGACATCACGACGTCCTCGGCGCGCGTGGGAAGCACCGCCCGGAAGGGTGCCCCTGACAACTGCTGGCAATCGGTGCAGTGGCAGACCATCACCTTGGCCGGGTCAACGTGGGCAGTGAATGAAATGGCGCCGCAATGGCATCGACCTGTGATCTGCATGGGTGTGTCGAGAGACAAGGAAATTGCTACCGGCTGGCGTGGATCAGGTCGAGCGCGGCCATAGGCCTCAGTTGGCGCACCGGATTCCCACGACCGTGTTCACCGTACCCGCCGGCCATTCCGTTTCGCGCCAGCGATAGACGCCCGGGGCAACCATGGACAACTCCCACTCGACAGGTTGACCGTTGCGCTTCGTTCGACTTTCGCCGTCATAGCGAATCGTGAGGGATCGCTCTGTGGAGGACATGATCGTTGCTTCGATCCGATCCATCTCGCCAAGGTCAGTTTTCCACTTCCGGTCGAACTGAATGACCAGTCGGCGGCCCTCGGGCGAGATCGTGTGGCGTACCCTCAGGTTCTGCGGGTCACAGGTTTGATCTGTGTTGTAGCTCTCTGCCCACCACCCCGACAACTGCGCTTGGGCAAAGCCCGCTGCAGGCTGCGCCGTTGAAAAGCTGGGGCAGAGGAGCGCAGCGCTGAAAAGGAGGAACGGAGCCGTGGACATGGTGGAGGTTGAGGTCAAGAGAAGGAATCTGGTGGCCAACTTGGACAGGAGCGACCGCTTTGCTGCGACGCCATGCGGACTGCCTCCGTCGGGTCGTCAGATCCATGGTCTGGCGGGCCGCACCAGGGTTCGCTGTCACACCCGTTGACCATGCACGCCTGCGACATTGGCTCGCCGTCAGCAGAGGCCTCTTCCTCAGTCAACTGTGCCTGGGATCCTCTCCAGTGACAAGCGCTGGCAGCTGGGCCGTGCGCCCTGGCGCGAGATCGACCGCCCAGCGCGCCGATGGCCCCGGCCGATGACAGCCCACGCCGCAGGCTAGGGCTGCCAACGCGCCTGGAGCGATCCTCGCAATGCGTTCCCGACGACGACCGACCTGGCGGTGGTCAGATCGTGGGCCAGGATCGGGGCCTCTCGCGCCGGCAGCCCATCCAAGCCCGCAGCCAGCACCTGCTCGCGCCACACGCCAGGCAGGGCGCCCTGCGCCAGCGGCGGTGTCACCCATTCGCCATCGATCAACGCGAAGACCGTGGACCGGCCACCTTCGATGACCCGGCCGTCCGGGGTGCAGAAGACCAGGTCAAACAGGCCGCGCGACTCGGCCTCGGTCACCGCCGCGTCGTAGTGGGCGCGGTGGGTGGTCTTGTGGGCACTCAGCGGGCTGGGCGTCAGTGGCTGCGTGGCCCATCCGATCGCCACACGCCCCTGCCCGTCCGTCGCCAGCGGCGTCAGCGGTGCGTGCCGCGTGTGCAGATGGCCATCGAAGCGCAATGCCAGGCGCAGGCGCCAGCCCAGGGGGGCGGCTTGCCCCGCGGCAGCGATCTCGGCCAGTGCGGCGTCCAGCGCCTGCTCCATGGCGACGGGGTCGTGGACAAAGCCCAGCGCCTGCGCGCTGCGCTGCAGGCGGGCCAGATGGCGGGCCCGCTCAGCGATGGCCAGCGGCTGCGCGCCGGCTGGCACCAGCATGGTCTCGAAGAGTTCGAAGCCCGGATCCAGCGCGGTCAGGAAGCGGGCCTTCAATCGGCATTCCTCGAACTCGTCCGCGGCCACGCTGTCCTGCACGATGCCGGCGCCCACGCCCAGGCACAGCGCGCGGGCGCCCTGCGCGTCGGGTGCCTGCAATGTGAGGGTGCGGATGGCGACTGACAGGCAGAAGTCGCCGATCGACGAGTAGGCGGCGCCGGGCTGTGGCGCGTCCACCCAGCCGATGGCACCGCAGTACAGGCCGCGCGGCGTGCTCTCGAAGCGGCGGATCAGGTCCATCGTGTGCAGCTTGGGGGCGCCGGTGATGGATCCGCAGGGGAAGGTGGCACGCAGCAGGGCCGGCATGTCGATGCCGGGGCGCAGCCGCGCCTGCACGGTGCTGGTCATCTGGAACACGGTGGCGTAGGGCTCCACCGCGAACAGCGAGGGCACCTGCACGCTGCCCACCTGGGCGATCCGGCCCAGGTCATTGCGCAGCAGGTCGACGATCATCAGGTTCTCGGCCCGGTTCTTCACGTCCTGCTGCAGCAGGCGGGCGGCTTCGCTGTCGCTCTCGGGCACCTGCAGCCGGCTGGCCGTGCCCTTCATCGGGCGGGCGGTCACCAGGCCCTGCGCCAGGCGCAGGAACAGCTCGGGCGAGCGCGACAGGATGTGGGTGGGCGCGTCCGGGCGGTCGTCCGGCGGCAGCACGATGTACGCGCCGAAGCTGACCGACTGGCGCGCGCGCAAGCGGCGGTACAGCGCGGCCGGGTGGCCGTGCGCGCGGCCACTCAGGCGGTAGGTGTAGTTGACCTGGTAGGTCTCGCCGTCGCGGATCGCGGCCTGCACGGCGTCGATCGCGTCGGTGAAGGCGGCCTGGTCCACGCTGGGCTGCAGGTCCATCGCGCCTGCGGGCGTGGGCGGCTGGGCGCCGCCGTCCTGGGCCTGCAGCCAGGCCTGCACGCCGGCCTCGTCCAGGGGGGTCAGCTGGGTGAACAGCAGCACGCGCAGCGCGGCCTGCTCGGACACCGGGCCGCCCGCGCGCTGGAGCTTGGCGCCCCATTCGTAGTCGGCCAGCAGCACGGCGTGCAGGCCGCGGGCCTGGTCGGCGGCCACGGCGGCCCAGCAGGCGTCCAGCGTGGCCGGGTCGGTGCAGCGGCGCTCGTGCGAGAAGCCGCTGTACAGGCGGCTGCCGTGGCGGCTGGTATCGCCGGGCGTGCCGTCGTCCAGCAGGGCGACGACGGCGGAGGTGTCTGGATCAGCTCCAGTCATCCATGTCGTGCTTGATCGTGTGGCGGTTGGCGATCAACTCGTCGATCGAGGGCTCGTTGTTCAGCGCACGCTTGATGGCCAGCTTGGTCGCCTCGTAGTTGGTGCGGTACATGTCCTTCTTGTCCAGCTCGGCGTGGGTGGCGCAGCGCGGGTCGATCCACACCAGGCTGATGATGCACAGGTCGTTGGCCACGTCCTTGGGGATGATGCCCTCGATCACGCAGTCGATCACCGCGTCGGCGGTGGCGCTTTGCACCACGCCGCCGAAGAGATCGATGTTGGCCATGTCCTTGAGCGTGACCTTGGGCACGGTGATCGTGGCCGGGCGCACCAGCTGGTTGCAGGCGCGGATCGCGAACATCGCGGTGTGGCCCTTGGTCTGGGCCATCATGTTGGCAAAGGCCTGGCCGACCGGGCCGTCGACGCGGCCGATCAGGATCTCGGGCATGGCGTCGGTGAACTGGCCGTCGGCGGCCAGCACGGTGGCTTCGCCCGCATGGAAGGTGTAGGGCTGGGTCATCGGACAACTCCGAAAGAGTGAAACAACAGGAATGGCGGAAGGGTATCAGGCGAAGAGCAGCACTTCGCCGCGCCCGTCGACCGCCAGGTCGCCGCGCAGGAAGCGCGCCGGCCGCCCGGCCAGGGCCGCGGCCACACCGCCGTGGCGAGCCAGGTCGCGCGTCAGCAGCGCCAGGAAGACGCCATGGTCGGCGTGGTCGGGCACGAAGCCATCGCCCAGGTCGGCCGGGGCCGGGCCGGCCAGCAGCAGCGTGCCGCGGCGCATGCCCCAGGCCGGGTGGGCGCCGCAGCGGCCGCCCAGCAGCACGGTGCCGGCCACCAAGCGCGAACCCAGGAAATCGCCCGCGTCGCCCCGCACGACGACGGTACCGCGGCGCATGCGGTCGGCGCAGCGCGCGCCCACCGAGCCGTCCACCACGATCAGGCCGCCGCGCATGCCGTCCATGCTGCCGGGCAGCGTGCTGGCCAGGTAGTCCCCGGCGTTGCCGCCGATGCGCAACTCGCCGCCGCGCATCTCGATGCCGGCGCCGTCGCCCGCATCGCCGCTGACGCGCACCGTGCCGCCGCTCATCGCAGTGCCCAGGTGGTGGCCGGCGTCGCCGATCACCTCCAGCGTGCCCTCGCTCCACTGCCAGCCGATGCGGTCGGCGCGCGACAGATCGCCCGACAGGCGCAGGTCGGCGTCGCCCTCGCTCAGCGGTGCGATGTCGAACAGCGTGCCCAGCGGCAGCAGATCGCGGCCGCAGGCCAGCGGCAGCGCGGCCAGGGCGTCGGTGTCTGGCGCCAGTCGCAGGTGCGAACCGATGCTGCGCAGGTCCAGCCTCGCCTCGGGCGCGTGTCGCAGGTGCAGGTGCCAGCGGTTCATGCTTCGGGAAGCAGCTTGTGCAGGTGAAAGTGGAACGGGCCCAGCTTGCCGCCGTAGTTGCCCGCGGCAATGCGCAGCAGGCCGCCCGGTTCGCCCAGCGCGGTGGCGGCGCCCATGCCCACGCGCATGGCCTGGCCCACCGCGGCCTCGCTCAGGCCGTCGATGACGATCTCCATCACGCTGCCCACGCGCTCGTCCAGGTCGGTCTTGCGGGCCAGGCCGGTCAGCGCGGGGCAGAAGGCGTCGTTGGTGGAGGCGCCCAGCGCCGGGTACTTGCTGCCCACCTTGGAACCCGAGCGCACCACGCCGCCGGGGAAGGGCATGATCACGTCGGGTACCGCGCGCATCGCGTCCACGGCGGCCTCGGCCGCCGCCAGGGCGCTGGCGGTGTCGCGCGCCAGCAGCAACAGGTTGCCGCCGCCCACGCCCTTGACCACCGCGGTCGTCTCCTCGGCGACGAATTCACCGTCCATCACCGGCACGCGCCAGTAGCGCTTGCCGCCGATCAGCTTGCCGATCTGCCAGCCGTCGCCGAAGAAGCGCAGGTTCTTGCCCAGAGCCACCGCCTCACCATCGTCGATGCCGGCGTAGACCGCGGTGGTGGGACAGGTCAGCACACACTGGCCCACGCGGCGCTCGAGCTGCTTGACCAGCTCCTTGCCGCTCATGGCGAACAGCAGCACGGCCACACCGGGCCGGCCGTCGGGGGTCTCATCGGGGCCCAGCTCGCGCTCGATGCCGGCCTCGCAGCCGCAGGCGATCACGCTGGTGGCAAAGCCGCTGGCGGCCACCGCGGCGTGGCGCGCCCAGGTGGCGTTGTGCGCGGTGATGACGATGCGGGTGGCCTTCATCGGGAAGGCTTCGGCAAAGCCGTCGTCGATGACGGTGCCGTTGATCACGACCGTCATGCGCCCTCCTCCGCCGCCAGGCATTCCACCGGCAGGATGCGGCCGCCACGGCAGCAGCTGCACAGCTCGTCGTGGCTGATCGGCTGCGGCGGCGTGCCGCCGTGGGCCTGCGCCTCGGCGCGGACGCGCTTGTCGATGCTGGTGTCGTACACGGGCTCGACGATGTGCGTGGCGCCCACCGGCTGCGCCACGATCTGGCCGGCGCGGGCCACCAGCAGGCCGTCCTTGAAGACCAGCGGCGGGTCGGTGAACTGCTGCTCGGCGTCGCCGTCCTGGCGGTACACAGCGATGTCGGCCGCCGCGCCGGGGCGCAGGTGGCCGCGATCGGCCAGGCCCAGCAGGCGCGCGGGGCCGGCGCGGGTCATGATGGCGATCTCCTCCAGCGTCAGCTCGCGCGTCATGTCCTTGAGCGCGCAGTTCGCCGCCACCTCGGGATGCAGTCTGGCCAGTTGCTCCAGCCGGAACGAGCGGTCCATCAGCAGGCGGATCAGGTGCGGGTAGCTGGTGAATGGGCCGCCGTTGGGGTGGTCGGTGGTCAGCACCACACGCCACGGGTCCTTGACCTGCAGGAACAGCTCCAGGCCGATCACCCACTGCAGCGCATTGACGAAGCTCTGCTCGCGGTAGCGGAAGGGCACCACACCGCAGCCGGCGTCGCATTCGATGTCGGCGCCGATCCACTTGCGCGGGTTGGCCAGGCCGGCGTTGGCGTGCTGGCGCATGGTGTCGCCGCTGGCGGTGACCGTCTGGCCGAAGATGATCTGGCCCACATCGATCGAGATGTGGGGGTTGGTGTTCACCGCCTCGGCCAGTTGCAGTGCGGCCGACGAGAACTTCTTCGGGCCCTCAATGCCGTAGGCGTGGAACTGCACATGGGTGAGGTGTGCGGGCAGGCCTTCCAGCGCAGCGATGGTCTCCAGCGTGGAGGCGATGTTGCCCGCCACGCCCAGGTTGCTGCCGTGGATGTGCAGCGGGTGCGGCACCTGCAGCTCGCGCAGCGCGCGCGCCAGCGTGTGCACGATCTGGCGCGGCGTCACACCCCAGTGGACATGGGCCTCGTCCACGTCCAGCTTGCGCTGGTTGAACTTGAAGGCCGAAATGCCGCCCGGGTTGACCACCTTCACGCCCAGCGCCTTGCTGGCGTGGATGGTCCAGCCCACGTAGTCGCGGATCTGCTCAAACGGCACGCCGGCATGCATCCAGCGCAGCAGCAGCTCGTCGCTGCCCAGCATCACGTAGGCGCCGTGGTCCAGGATGGGGGTGTCGCCCATCTCGAGGTGGGCGTGGCGCGCGTTGGCGGGCAACATCGCCGGCTCGAAGGCCGCGGTGTAGCCCATCTGCGCATAGCGCAGCCCGGTGGCCAGCGTGCCCGGCGTGACCAGGCTGCAGGGGTCGGATTCGTGCGGCGTGCAGCGCAGCGGGTTGGCGCCGTCGCGCTGCAACTCGGGCAGCAGCATCCGCGCCAGGTTGACCTTGCCGCCGCCAATGTGGCTGTGCAGGTCCACGCCGCCGGCCATCACGGTGCGGCCCGCGCAATCGATCACCTCGTCGGCAGGCTCGCCGGGCGCCGGGGTGACGATGCGGCCATCACGGAAGAAGAGGTCACGCACGGTGGGGCCACCGCTCTGGGTGGGGTCGACGACCAGGCCGCCGCGCAGGCAGGTCAGGCGGCTCATGACATCAGCCTCTCCAGCAAGGCGGTCAGCACCGTCGCCACCGCAGGGGCCGCGCTGCGACGCGACGCGAACAGGGGCAGCACCACCACGCCGTCGGTGCGGTGCAGGTGGCCGCCATGGTCCAGTCCCGGCGTGCCCACCGGGAAGAAAAGGGTGTCCGGCTGCAAAGACAAATGGACCTGGTCGGCGGCGCCCAGCACGATGCGTCGCAACCCGGGGCGCGAAGGCGGCATGGCCTCGCCATAGGCCGACACCCACAGCAGCAGGTCGGCGCTGCCCTCGTGGACCTGGCGCAGGCCGTCCAGGGTCAGCGGGTCATGCTCGCGGCCCAGCGGCCCGCGGCGGCTTTGCAGCGGCAGGCCGGTGCGCCAGGCCAGCACCTGCTGCACCGTGCCCAGGCCCTGACCGGCGCCGATGGACAAGGACGCGGCGCGGCCTTGGCGGTTGAGCAGCGTGACCAGGGTGTTGATGCGCTCGATCAGCAGCCCGGCCTGAGGGCCCAGCGGCCCCGGTTCGAACACCAGCACGGCGTAGCGTGCGGCGGCCAGGCGAGTGGCCAGGGTGCGCCAGGCCTGCGGCACGCCAGCGGGCAGGCGGCGCTGGTCCAGCAGCGCCGCCAGGGTGCTCAGCGCCCGGAACAGGTCGGGCGCCTCGATGCGCTCGATGCCATCCACGGCCCCGGCCTGGGGTGCGCCCAGCGCCACCCAGGCGGGCTCGCCGAAGGGCCCGCCGCTCAGGCGCTCGCGCAGCCGCGGTGCGCGCTGCATCGGCCAGGAGCCCACCAGCACGATCAGGTCGGCGCGTTCGCGGGCCTCGGCCAGCGTGACGCTGAAGCTGCCGCGGTCCTGCTGCGCGCGCAGCGGCTGGGCCATGGCCACGCCACCGTCGACCACCGCGCCGCATGGGTCGGCCAGGGCCTGCAGCGCCCGGGCGCCGGCCACGTCGGTGCCCAGGCCACCGAACACCGGCTGGCGGCTGGCCCGCAGCCAGGCCACAGCCTGGACCAGGCGCTGGTCCAGCACATCATCAGGCAGGGGCGTCACCACGGGCAGCGCGGCGCTGCGGGCGTCCAGTCGGGGACAGGCGAGCGAAGTGCCGGGCTCGGCCTCGCACATCAGGGGGCAGAAGGGACAGGTCCATGCCGCCGAGGGCATGGCCGTTTCAAGGGAAGGCATGGCCCCGTGCACCGCAATCACCGTGCCACCTGCGCCCCGGGCAGGCGCCGGCCGGCGTGGCCACCGATGGCGCGCACGGGCGAGGCCCCGGCGCCCGGGGCCGACAGCGCCCGCGCACCGGCGCATGCCCGGGCCCAAGGCCGGCACACACTGTTCCGTTTCGTGATCGGCCCGGGGCGGGCGGGGCGGGTCGGCACCGTGGCACGATTCATGAATGCCGCCCCGCCGTGCCCGTTGCCTGCTCCTTTCCCGACACCCGCCCTGCCGGCCAGCCGCCGGTGTGCAAGGCGCTGGCCACCAGCCAGGCGTCGGCCCCGGCCGCAGCGCCGGCCGCCAGGTCGGCCGGGTGGCGCACGCCGCCGGAGCCCACCCAGCATGTCACCTGCGGCGCCTGGCGGCGCAGTGCCGGCAAGGTCTGCAGGTCAGGCCCGGCACCGCTGCCCACCCGCTCCAGCGTCATGACGATGGTGGTGGGCAGCCACAGCTGCGGGCAGTCCCACAGGCCGGCGGGGTCCATTGGGCGGGACGCCCGGCGGTCCAGCGACAGCACGGCGCGCGGGTCATCCTGCAGCGCCTCCAGTGCCGCGCGGTCGGCCAGGCTCTCGGTGCCGTACACCGGCACCACGGCGTCGCCCGCCGACCCCAGCGCGTCGCGCAGGCGCCAGGCGTCCTCGCGGCGCTGCCAGCCGGCATCGATCCACCACCGCAACTGCGGCCAGGCCTGCACCAGACGGCGCAGCAGCGCGGCCTGCGGGCGGCCGTCCAGCACGCCGTCCAGGTCGGCCAGGTACAGCGTGCGGGTCCCCGTCAGGTCCACCAGCGCCTGCGCCAGGGCCAGCGGATCGGCGCCCGGGCACAGCGCCGACTCGATCGGCGCGTACCGCCCCCGCTCGCCCCGCCGGGCATGCACCACCTGGCCCGCACGCAGGTCCAGCACCGGGATCAGTTCCATGGTCGTCGCTGAGGGGTCGGCATGACCCGCATTGTGGTGTACGAACTGCTCAGCGCCGGCGCGCTGCCGCTGGGCCCGGCCGAGTCGCGCCTGCTGGACCAGGGCGTGGCCATGCGCGACGCGCTGGCGCGGGCCCTGGCTGATCTGCCCGGCCTGACGCTGAGCGTGGCCGACAGCCCCGCCGCCCCGGCCCATCAGGGCCGCGGGGTGCGGGCGCATGCCGGCGAGGCGGCCGAGGCCTTCGTGCGGCGCCTGGCGGTGACGCACGAGCTGGTCTGGGTGATCGCCCCTGAGTCCGACAACTGGCTGCTGCGCTGCAAGCGCCTGGTGGGCGCGCAGCGCTGGGTGGGCAGCAGCGCCGCAGCGCTGGAGGTGAGCAGCCACAAGCCGCGCACGCTGGCCGCGCTGGCCGGCGCCGGGCTGCGCACGCCGGACAACATCGGCGCCGAGGTGCAGCCCGCGCACTGGGTCGTCAAGCCCGAACAGGGCGCAGGGGCCGAGGGCTGCTGGCGGCTGTCCGGCAAGGCCCAGGCGCTGCGCATGCTGGCGGCGCGGCGCGCCCGCGGCGAAGCCGTGCTGTGCCAGCCCTGGATCACCGGTGAGCCGCTGAGCCTGTCCATGGCCTGCCGGCCCGACGGCTGCCGGCTGCTGGCCGTGAACCGCCAGCAGCTGCACACGCCCGACGACGGCGAACTGCGCTTCCTGGGTGCCGAGGCGGCCGCGGTGGCGCCGGGCGACCCGCGCTGGCGCCGGCTGGAGGCGGTGGCGCAATCGGTGTGGGCGGCCATTCCCGGCCTGCGCGGCTACGTGGGCGTGGACCTGGTCTGGCATCCGCAGCTGGGCCCGGTGTGCGTCGAGGTCAATGCGCGCCTGACCTGTGCCTTCATCGGCCTGGCCGAGCGGCTGGGCCGGCCGCTGGCGGCCGAGCTGCTGGCGCCGTGGTGGTCGCCCGCCCTGCCGGAGCAGGCCCATGTCTGAGCTGGTGATCGGCTGGGACCTGGGTGGCGCCCACCTCAAGGCCTGCCGCTGGGCCGACGCCCAGGTGCAGGATGTGGCGCAGTGGCCCTGCCCGGTGTGGCAGGGCCTGCCGCAGTTGGAGGCCGCCATGGCGCTGGCCCGGGCGCGCTGGCCCGACCTGCAGCGGGCGCGCCACGCGCTGACGATGACCGCCGAGATGACCGATCTGTTCGACGACCGCGCCGATGGCGTGGCCCGGCTGGCCGCTGCGATGTGCGCCGGCCTGGACGCGCCGGTGCAGGTCTATGCGGGGCCCCGGCTGGCGCCCGGGCCGGCCGTGCTGTGGCTGGACAGCGCGCAGGCCGCGGCGCAGTGGCAGCGCGTGGCCTCGGCCAACTGGCTGGCCACGGCGCAGCACGCGGCGGCCATCCTCGGCCACGGCGTGCTGCTGGACATCGGCAGCACCACCACCGACATCATCCGCCTGGCCGATGGCCGCCCGGACACCCGCAGCCGCAGCGACCGCGACCGCCTGGCGAGTGGCGAACTGGTCTACCAGGGCGTCGTTCGCACGCCGCTGTGCGCGCTGGCCGCGCATGTGCAGCTGCAGAGCCAGCGCCTGGGCGTGATGAACGAATGGTTCGCCACCACTGCCGATGTCTACCGCCTGACCGGCGAACTCGACCCCGCACACGACCAGCAGCCCAGCGCCGACAACGGCCCGAAGGACGAGGCCGGCAGCCAGGCGCGGCTGGCCCGCATGGTGGGCTGCGACCGGCGCGACGCCACCGCCGAGGAGTGGCGGCAGCTGGCCCGCCAGTGGCGCGAGGCCCAGTTGAACCGTCTGGCCGAGGCCTGGCAGCAGGTCCAGCCACAGCGCCCCGAGCGCGTGGTGGTGGCAGGTGCCGGCGCCTTCCTGGCCGCCGCACTGATGCGACGGGTGTATGGCGACGCCGCGGTGGGCATCGCGCTGATCGATCACGGGCGCGACGTGGCGCGGGCCGGGCCGCTGGCCGGCTGGGCCACGGTCTGCGCGCCCAGCGTGGCCGTGGCCGCCCTGCTGGCCGGCGCCTGAGGAGAAGCACCATGTGGGTGGTCAAGCTCGGAGGCAGTCTCAACGCAAGCGCCGGCCTGCGCGACTGGCTGGATGGCCTGGCGCTGCTGGGGGGCGGCCGGGTCATCATCGTGCCCGGGGGCGGTGGCCTGGCCGAGGAAGTGCGCCGGCTGCAGGCGCATTGGCAGTTCGACGACCTGCCGGCGCACAACATGGCGGTGCTGGCGATGGCCCAGAACGCCTGGTTGATGTGCGGCCTGCAGCCCGCGCTGCAACTGGTGGAGCGCGAGGCCGACATCGTGCGCACGCTGCGTCAGGCGCGCACCGTGGTGTGGTCGCCGCTGGAGCTGGTGCGCCAGGTGCCTGACGCGAACACCAACTGGGCCGTGACCGGCGACAGCATCGCGCTGGACCTGGCGCTGCGCCTGAATGCCGAGCGCCTGCTGCTGGTCAAGAGCTGCGACATCGACGGTGAGGACCTGGACAGCCTGCACCGCCGCGAGGTGATCGACGAGGGCTTCATGGACCGGCTCGGGCCGGTGGCCTTCCCGATCGATGTGCTCAACGTGGGCCAGTGGCCCGAGGCGCGCGGGTTGCTGCTGGGTCAGGCCTGAGCGGCCCCAGCGGACATCCGAAGCAGTGCCAACAGGCGCTCGGCGCTGAGCGTGCCGGCGCGGTCGCCGGCGCACACCGCCGAGCGGAAACCGGCGAAATCCGGCGCCAGTGCCGCCAGCTGCGGCCAGTCCTCGGCGCGCAGTGCGCCGGCCAGGCCAGGACGCGCGCGCACCGCCCGGCTGGCAGCGACAAAGCGCTGCAGATCGGCCAGCGCGCAGCGCTGCAGCAGGCTGCCGCCGCGCTTGTCCACGGTGTCCAGCATCAGCAGCTCGAAGCCGGCGGCCAGCGCCGCGTCCACCAGCGCCCAGGGCACGCCATCGTCGGCCACCAGCACCGGCACGATCGGCAGGCCCTCGGTGCGGCGCAGCGCATCGAGCTGGCGCAGCAGCGCCAGCGCCGCCCCACCCGGCACCACGCCGGCCTTGACGTGGTCCACGCCGGTGGCGGCCACGGCGCGGCAACGGGCTGCCACCTCGTCAGCCGCCTCGGCCGGCCAGTCGCCGATCGTGGCGCTGACCACCGCCTGTGGCGCGCTGGTGCGCAGCTGGGCCACGATGGGCGCGATCACCGCCGGGTCCAGCCCGCCCAGCGCACCGCGCGAGGGCTCCTTCAGGTCGATGAAGGGCACGCCGGCGGCAGCGGCCACCTGCGCCTCGACGGCATCGCGCACGCTGACCAGCACCCGGGTCATGCCAGGCTCCCGGCGCGGTGCGCGGCAATCGCCTCACGCAACCAGCCCCAGGCCTCCAGCTCGGCCGGCGCAGCGGTCTTGTCGATCGCGATCTGCAGGTAGGCCATCTCGGTGTCGATCTTGTCGGCCGGCAGCAGGTGCAGGCGGCTGACCAGCACCGCGCCTTCCAGCACCGCCGCCTGCGCGCGGTTCAGGCCCAGGAAGGGCGCGTGGTCCACGCTGTGGACCGCGTGCAGAGTCAGCACGGGGCGCTGCGGGTCGTCGCTGACCGACTCGAGCTGCAGCTCCTGGTGGCGCAGCGCCGCGCGCAGGCGCAGGCCGCCAAGGCGCTGCATCGGCAGCAGCGGCCATTCGCGCCGGCCGGTGACGCAGCCGGCAAAGACGCGCGTGTCGGTCAGCACGTTCAGGCCGGCCACGCCGGTGGCGAGGATGTTGTCCAGCGTGGTGGAGGGCTTGAAGGGCATCAGCAGCACGCGGTCATCGGCGCGGTAGCGCACGCCCATGGGCGCGAGGTGCGGGCGGCCGGTGGCGTCGGTGGTGCTGACGACGCACTCGTAGATCAGTTCAGGCATCGGTGTCGCGCTTCACCCGGGTCGGGCCAGGGGCGCATTGCTCATTGTCGATCGTGGGCTGCCAGGCCACGCCCCAGTCCAGCGGCCGGTCCTGCACATAGCGCTTGCCCAACTGGAAGGCGATCTCGGCGCGGGCCAGCTCCACGCCCATGTAGAAGGCATGGCCGCCATCGCCTTGCAGACCCAGCTGCGGCCACAGCGCGAAGGCCTCGGTGGACTCGCGCAGGCCGTCGCGGTTGTAGACGTGCAGGCCGCGCTGGCTGACCTGGATGCGGAAGTTCGGGTCGCGCACCTGGGCCGCCGTGGCGGCGATTTCTTCGGGGGTGTCGGGCCAGGGGTGACGCTCGTGCACCGTGGCCAGCAGCGGGCTCAGGCCCTTGGGCAGCGCCGGCAGCGTGGCGGCGGCGTGCATGATGCGCCGCGCGGCATCCACCTCGCGCACCGCGCGTCGGGCATGCAGACTGACCTGGGTGGTCAGCACCGCGGCCACGTCCAGCTCGGCGCAGATGCCCAGCAGCAGCGCGTGCATACCGCTGGTGTCGGCCTCGGTGAGCTCGCTCAGGTTGCCGGTGCCCATCATGATGGCCACCTCCGGGTGGCGCTGGCGCAGCGCGTGGTAGCGCACGATGGACGCAGTGAAGCCGTAGGGGATGGGGTCGAGGATGGGGTCGGCCAGAAAGGGCCGGCCGCGCGCGCGCATGCCGGCGATCGCGGCGTCCAGGCTGGCCTCGTCGGCCGGCTCGCGGGGGATCAGGATGGGCGTGGACGCCACTTCGTCGGCCACCCACAGGGTGTCGGCCTTCAGGCTCAGCAGGTAGTCGGCACCGGCGCGGCCGCCGGTGAGCAGCTCGTCGGTGTCCTGGCTGTCGACACTGACCTGCCAGCCCTCGGCCTTCAGCGCCTGCACCGACTCGGCCAGGTGCCCGAAAGGCGTGGCCGGCAGGCCGCCCAGGTCGATCACATCGGCGCCGTCGGCCACCAGGGCGCGGGCGCGCTCGACGATCTCGGCCACGCTCAGGCGCGGCGCGTCGGTGATCTCGGCAAAGATGCGGGTGCGGTGCTTCGACAGATCCACCGCCTGGGCCGCTCGCTTGAAGTGCTGCGGCAGGTCCTTCAACTCATCGGGGCCGCGCTGCACCGGCACGCCGAAGTGGGCCGACAAGCCCTCGACATCGCCGCGGCAGCGGCCTGGCACCAGGATGCGGTCGGCGCCGGGCAGCGGCGCGGGCACACGGCGGCGGATCATGTCGGCGGTCATCAGCGCCGCCACCTGCACGCCCACGTCACGCGTTTCCCAGGTGAAGGGCGCCTCGCCCGCGGTGCTGTTCAAGGACTGCAGCACCCGCTGCAGCGAGGCCTCGGCCAGGTGGCCGGTCAGGAAGACGATGTGTTCCACGCGAGGTGCAGTTCAGCCAGTCGCCGGGTCAGGGCCTGTTCCAGTTCATCGGGCGAGCAGACCACCTGCGCATGGTCGATGCCGCGCAGGCGCTCGACATTCTCCAGCTCGACGCGCCGCGGCCGCAGCGTGACCCAATCATGGGGCGCCTTGGTGACCACCACCGGCTCGGTATCGCAAGCAAACACGATGCCGGGAATGCCCAGCTTGCCGGCCTGGGCGAACATGTTGGTGGGCAGCGTGTCGCTGAAGCCGTAGGCGCACTTGGCCACGGTGTTGCTGGTGGCCGGGGCGACGATCACCGTGTGGTAGACGTCGGTGTAGAGCGCGCCCACCGGCACCGCGCTGGCGGTCTTGTCGCGGAACAGCTTGTGGCGCTGGCGCAGCGCGTCCAGGTGGTAGCCGTAGATGGGCAGTACCTCTTCGGCCGCGGCCGACAGGAACAGGTCGCACTGCGGCAGCCGCGCGGCCAGCGCCATCGACTCTTCCAGGAAATGGCCCGAGCCGGTCACGCACCAGGCAAAGCGCGAGCGCCTGGGCGCGTCCTCCAGGCCGGCCGCCTCGTCGACGGCGTCGATGCGCTCGCGGCCCTCAGCCGGGATGGGAGATCCGGATGTGGAGCTTGTGGAGCTTGCGGTAGAGGGTGTTGCGGCTGACATCAAGCGCCTTGGCGACGTTGCTGACGTTCCAGCGATGATGCTCCAGCAGCTGCAGCAGCACCTGGCGTTCGTTGGCCTGGATCGGGTTGAGGCGGGGCAGCTCGTCGGCCGGCTCTTCGGCGGGCACGACCGGCACCGCGGGTTGCGCCACGGTGTCCGCGGGCGGCGCACCGCGCTGGGAGCGCAGGCTGGGCAGGTGCTCGACGCCGATCTGCTGGGCGTCGGCCAGCGCCACCGCCGAGCGCAGCACATGGCGCAGCTGGCGCACGTTGCCGGGCCAGGGATGGTTCAGCAGCAGACGCTCGGCCTCGGGGCTGAGGCTGCATTCGGTGCCGCCCTCGGTCTGCAGCAGGTTGCGGATCAGCTCGCGCTTGTCGCTGCGCTCGCGCAGCGGCGGCAGGTCCAGCTCGACGCCGGCCAGGCGGTAGTACAGGTCCTCGCGGAACAGGCCTTCATCGACCAGGGCCAGCAGGTTGCGGTGGCTGGCGCTGATCAGCTGGAAATTGACGTCGTGGACCTCCTCGGTGCCCAGCGGCGTGACCTGGCGCTCCTCCAGCACCCGCAGCAGCCGCGCCTGCAGGTCCAGCGGCATGTCGCCGATCTCGTCCAGGAACAGCGTGCCCCCGTCGGCCTGCAGGATCTTGCCGCGCCGGCCGGTGCGCTGCGCGCCGGTGAAGGCGCCGGCGCGGTAGCCGAACAGCTCGGCCTCGATCAGGCTCTCGGGCAGGCTGGCGCAATTGATGGCCACGAAGGCGCCGCCGCTGTGCGGGCTGGCCTCGTGCACGGCGCGGGCGAAGACCTCCTTGCCGGAGCCGGTCTCGCCGCACAGCAGGATGGGCGTCTGGCGGCCGATCACGCGGCGCGCCGTGCCCAGCTGCTGGGCCAGGCGCGGATCAGCAAAGGTGGACACCCCGCCGCTGCCCGGGCGAGGCAGCGCGGCACGGGCCGCGGCGGCCGGTCGTGCACCGGGCGTGGGTGCGGGCATCACCGTCATCGCCCCGCCGGCACGGGCGTCCTCGGCCGGGCGGCGGGCCACCGCGAAGAAGCGGTGCGCCGCATTGGCGCGGTAGGTGACGATCGGGTGGAAGGACGAGGACACGCTGCGCTGCACCATGTCGTCCAGGCTGGACTGGAACAGGTCCTCCACGCGGCGCGCGCGGATCTCGGCCACCGAGGTCATGCCCAGCTGGAACAGCGCGCTGCGGTTGGCGGCCAGGATGCGGCCGTCCTCGGACACCGCCAGGCGGCCTTCGTGCAGGGTGTAGACGAATTCGGGCCGGCTGTGGAAGTGCACCGGGTGGGCGCTGCGAAAGCGCCGGTCGATCAGCCGGTTCTCGATCATCCGCGCGGTCATGCCCAGCAGCACCAGCAGGTGCTGCTGCATCATCGAGCTGCGGCTGGAGACGTCCAGCACCGCGCACAGTTCGCCCGCCGGGTCATAGACCGGCACGGCCGAGCAGGTCAGGCCGGTGAAGGCGGTGAAGAAGTGGTCTTCGCGGCGCACCGACACCGGTGCGCCCGAGGCCAGGCAGGTGCCCATGCCGTTGGTGCCGGCGGTGTTCTCGCTCCAGATGGCGCCCACGCGCAGGCCCATCGGCTCCACCTGCGAGGCGAAATCGGCCGAGGTCACCATGTGCAGGATCACGCCCTCGGTGTCGGTCAGCACCACCGCGGTCTCGCCGTCGGAGAGCTGCTGGTACAGCGAGGTCATCTCGTAGCGCGCGCAGTCGATGACGTCGGCCATGCGCGACAGGCGCTCTTCCAGCGTCTTGGCCGGCAGCACCGGCAGCTCGCGCGGCCGGTCGGGGTGCAGGCGGTATTCGTTGAGGCAGCGGCTCCAAGAGCGCGCGACGATGTCGTTCGGGTCGTCGTGCTGGCCGCTGCGCACCACATCGAACACATGGTCGGCGTGGCCGTCGGAACGAGGCAGGACGAGGCTCATGGGAAAATCTCCCTGTTTCACGAGGACGGGCTCCCGACAGTTTGGGCGCCATTCCGGATTGTGGCGCTACCGCAGTAACGACCACGCCGGTGAAACCCCCGATGTTGATGGACTGAAATCAAGGCCCGGCCAGCCGATAAACGCCGGTGCCGCCGGTGGCTTGGAACTTGCCTCGACACCGCCGAACCCTGGAACCAGGAACCCGACCGGAGACATCCCCCGACATGCTTGCCGCCCTGCCCCAAGCCCACGGCACCGCCGAACCCCAGGCCCTGGACCTGATCTTCATCGAAGGCCTGCGCGTGCAGACCGTGATCGGCATCCACGACAGCGAACTGCATCGCCCGCAGCCGCTGGTGATTGACCTGCACGCCGGCGTGCCGCACGCCGACGCCTGCGACAGCGACCGCATCGCCGACACCATCGACTACAGCGTGGTGCGTGAACGCCTGCACGGCCTGATGCTTCACCATGGTGTCACGTTGCTCGAAGCACTGGCGGAGCAGATTGCGCAGATGCTGATCCACGATTTCGGTGCCCAGTGGGTGCGGGTCAAGGTGGTGAAGCCGAACAAGTTCGAGGACCTCGATGCGGTGGGCGTGCAGATCGAGCGCCGCGCCGGTGCCGCCTCGTCGCGCGCCGCCGGTGGCCGCAGTGCCCAGGTGCTGCGCTGGATCGGCTCGGGCATGGTGCCGGCCAAGTCCTGAACGGCTCACCCTGACGCCTCCGGGCCCTGCAGATGCGGGGCCCTTTTTCATCGGCAAGGAGCGCGCAGGGCGCAAAAAAGAACCGGTCAGCGGTGCTGACCGGTCATGCAACCCGGATGACCCCCGGGCGCTCGCAAGGCCCCCTTGCGTGCTCGCAACGCAGGCCGCGCCTGCCAGACAGGCGGCGGCCTCAAGCAGGTCAGTTGGCGGCGAACGGGTGCGACGCGCCACCCTTCTTGGCCACCACTTCCGCGGCGGTCGGCGTGCCGGCGACGGCGCGCTTGATCGACTCCTTGACCGCAGCGTAGTTGTAGTCCTGGATCTTCTTGTCGTCTTCGGCCAGCCAGTGGATGAAGACGCCGACCGAGATGAACAGGTTGTCGGCTTCGTCGGCGGGGATGGTGCCATCCTCGACGCAGTCGGCCACCGCCATGGCGACGCCACGCTGGGCCGGGCCGAACATCTGGACGGCCTGCTTGGCGCCCTTGATGGTGACCTTGTTGAACATCACGGTTGCCGGCTTGCACAGCAGGTTCGGGGCCACCACCGCCAGCAGCGAGGTGAAACCGTCCTTGTTGTTGGTCAGGCAGTTCGCGAACGCGGTTTCAGCGGCGCTGCCACGCGGGCCGATGATGAGGTCGATGTGAGCCACCTCATTGCCATCGCCCACGAGCGATTCGCCCACCAGCATGCGATCGATCTTGGCCATATTGTCAGTCTCCTGTGCTGTTCCTGTGTTGACGACGCCGGGGCTCATCCGCCGGCGCTGGTCAACATGGAATCACGTTCCATGCCACGTCGGGGCGCCAGGCGCCCCGGGCTATCCCTAGGGTGCCCCGCGGCGGTCGATCAGACCGTGCAGGAACAGCGTGGCCACGGTGAGATCGGCGCTGGTGCCGGGGTTGATGCCCTGCTGTTTCAGCTGCTCATCCCAGGCGCGCCAGCCCGGATCGGCGTCCAGACTGCGCCCGGCGGCGGGGCGCTGCAGCCACCGACTGGCATCGTTCATGACACACTGTGCCACCGCCGCACCGTGCTTGCGGACAATATGTGCATCGGGCGCCGAGGCCAGCCAGGCCAGGAAGACGCGCTGCACCGCCTCGGCGGCGGCGTCTTCGCGCGGACCCTGCGGCGCACCCACGCCCAGGTCGGCCCCGCCCAGCGCGTCCAGGCCCAGGCTGAACAGTTCGGCAAAGCCGTCGCGGTACTGGCGGGCAATGCGGTCGCGGTCAGCGGCCAGGCTCATCGCGGCGCGCAGGTCCAGCGTGGGTTCCTGGTGCACGTCCTCGTCGTCGGCATGGCCCAGACCGCCCGGATTGGCCCGGCGGATGGCGCGGTAGGCCGCGGCGCTGTCCTGCGGCGTCAGCTCGGCCAGCACTGCGCCCAGCGCCAGGCGCAGCGCGGTGTGATCGGCCGCACCGGCGGGCAGGCACCGCCAGGCCTGGGCCAGCGGCACGCACAGCAGCACGATGCCCAGGTTGGTGTTGCAGCCCACCCGCGCCCAGGTGGCGTCGACCGCCGCCTCGATGCCCTCGCCCACCGACCCGCCCGGACGGGCCAGCGCGGCGGCCGCGGCGTCGGCACTGTCCAGGAACTGCGCGGCCGTCATGCGGTGGCCGTCGCTGGCATGGCTGACGTTGCCGGGCTTGCGGGCGGCCACGTCCCAGGCGCAGGCGCGGCGCCAGGCGGCCTCGATGCGGGCGCTCATGGCCCGCCCCGGCCTGCGACAGGCGCCCGCTGGCGGAGCGGGAGGGGACTCATGCGCGCCGCGCGGCGCTGCGATCGGCGCAGCGTCGCGCCAGCAGGTCGTCCACCAGCGCTTGGGCGATGGAGAAGCCGGTCACCCGCTGCAGACCCTGCCAGGCGGCGATGCCGTTGACCTCCAGCACGGTCAGACCGTCCCGGGTGGGCAGGATGTCGACACCGGCATAGTCCAGACCCAGCGCCGCCGAGGCGCGCTCGGCCAGATCGGCCAGCTCGGGCGTCAGCGCCGCCGCCACCGGCCGCGCGCCCTGCTTGATGTTGTGGATCCAGTGGCCGCTGACGCGCTGCATGGCCGCGCGGGCCTGGCCACCGATCACCAGCACGCGCCAGTCGAAACCCGGCTCGGACAGCGGTGGCACCCAGCGCTGCAGGTAGGCCAGGCCGTTGAAGGGCGGCCCGGCCAGGCTGGGCAGTGGCTCGAAGCTCCCCTCGACCTGGCCCACCCGCACCAGACCCCGCCCCTGCGAGCCGAACAGCGGCTTGAGCACCAGCGCGTGGCCGGCCGCGGCCTCACGGGCGACGATGCGGCGCGTCACGGCCTCGCTCTCCGAGGTCCAGGTGGGCGGTGTGGGCAGGCCGGCGGCGTGCAGCAGCAGCGTGGTCATCGCCTTGTCCACGGTGCGCTCGATCGCACGGGCATCGTTGTAGACCGGCACACCCAGCTCACGCAGCACGTGCAGCACGCCCAGGCGCTGCGTGACCTGCTCGAAGCTGCCGCCGGCGATGCCGCGCACGATCACCGCCTCGGGCAGCGCGCGCTCGAAGCCAGGCAGGCGCAGGCCGTGGTGCGAGGCGCTGGTGTCGATGCCGCAGTCGGCCAGGTCCAGGCAGCGGCCCTGGGCGCCGCGTGCGCGCAGCGCCGCCTGCAGCTGGCGGGTGTGCCAGCCGACCTCGTCGGTCATGATCGCCACGCGCATCGTCATGCTCAGGCCGCCTCGCGCCAGCCCTGCAGCAGCACCGGCATGTCCAGCCGACCGGCCTCGAAGCTGCGGCCACTGGGCAGGTGCTGCACCACCACCGCGGCCGGAGCGAACAGCGCCGGATCGATCTTGTAGAAGTCGTAGCCGGCGGCCGAGAAGATGTCGGCGAAGGGCTTGCCGTAGTCGCGCGAGGTGCCCGAGGGCAGGCGCTGGGCCAGCGACCGCGCCGCCTCGACCTCGCCGTTGACCGACAGCGTGACCAGGCCACCGTAGAGGATGGCGTCGTTGGTGCGGCCCATGGCCTGCGCACCGTCGGCGGTGGGCGACGGCAGCGGCGCACTGGCGGTGCCGTCGACGATGTCGTCCAGCGCAAACCCCAGCTCATGCGCCTTGTGCAGCGCCACCTCCAGCACCCGGGCCACCACCTGGGTGGTGCCGGCGCGGCTGCTGGTGGGGGTGAGCACGATGGTCAGCGCCTCGGGCGCCAGGCCGGTGTCGCGCAGCACCTTGTCGATCACCACCCGCGGCGGCGCGCGATCGACCTCCAGCACCAGCACGCCGCTGCCAGCGGCATCACGCCAGGCCAGCTCGTCGAACAGCTTCTCCTTGGCTGCCAGCGCCCGTGCCGGGCCGGATCCCAGGGCAAAGAACTTCTTGCCGCCAGTCTCCTCCTTGCTGGCGGCCAGGCTCCAGCCGGCGTACTGGCTGCCCAGGCAGGCCAGCACGGGCTGCGGGCTGCTGACCTGCAGCCAGTTGGCCCAGCCGTGGCGGCCGTCGGTGACCAGCGAGACCTCGCCCAGGCCGCCCATGCAGATGCGACCGATGAGCAGGCCCGCGGCGATGCTGCCCGGGGCGTCGATGCCGGCGTCCACGATGCAGGTACCGCGCTCGTCGCGGGTCCAGCACACGCCCAGGCGCTCGGCGTCCTGCAGCAGTTGGGCCACCAGGGGCACGGCCAGGTCGTTGGGGCTGGGCCAGGCGCGGTGGCTGGTCGTGGAACTCATGCGGGGGTCTCCAGGGTCGAGGCCAGTGCGGCGCAGCGGGCGTCAAGTTGGCGGCGCAGCGCCGCTTCGTCGTCGGCCTCGGCACTGACGGTACACACAGGGGCGCCGGCCGGCAAGCGCATCGCGGCCGACGGGCGGTCATGGACATCCGGCTGGCGCGCCCACCGCGCCACCGTGGCGGCGTCAAGCTGGGCGTCATGCGCCAGACGCAGCAGTTGCAGCCCGCGCAGGCGCGGCGGCTGCCAGGCCGCCACCTGGGCCGGCGCCGGCAGGCGGCCATGCAGGCAGGCCTGCAGGTGAGCCCGCACCAGGCCGCCCTGGGGCGCATACAGGCCGGCACTGGCTGGCCAGCGGGGGTTGACCTCCAGGACCCAAGCGCTGTCCTCGTGCCAGATGAAATCGACCCCCACCACGCCGCGCAGCTCGAAGGCGGCGGCCAGGCGCTCGGCCACGCCCTGCAACAGGCTGCTCGCGCGGCCAGGCAGGCCCACCGGTCCCAGCACGCCGCCATAGGCAAAGGGCTGGCCCGCCTGCGGCTGGTGCCACTGGCGGTTCAGGCCCAGCACGCAGGCGCGGCCGGGCGCGGCGCACAGCAGGGTCATCGACATCGGCGCGCCGTCCTGCCAGCGCTGCCAGTACCAGGGGCCGTCGGCCAGTTCGGCCGCAGCCGTGTCGGCCGGTTCGGCCGCCGTCACATCGGCCGGCTGCACATGCTCGCCGCCGCGGCTGCCGCCGCGCTTGCGCAGCCAGCCCAGCGCCGGCACGGGCCGCTGGAACACCACCTCCGGGTGGGCGATGCCCCAGGCGTCCAGGCGCTCGAAGAAGGCCCGTGGATCGGCCAGCCGGCGCCAGCCCTGGGCCGGCGTGCCCAGCAGCGGGCACAGCGCGCTGCCGGCCTCCAGCAGGTCGGCGCGGTCCTCGAAGCCGCTGCCGGGCCACCAGCCGGCCAGCTCGTCGCGGCACCGTGCCAGCAGCGCCAGCAGGCGCTCGCCGTCGATCTGCGGCCGCGCCGGGTCGCCCAGCGGGCGCCAGGCCTCGGCCGCCTCGCAGGTGTCGGCGTCACCGAACAGGTCCAGCGCCAGCACGCGCAGGCCGTCGCGCCGGGCCGCCTGCGCCGCCGCCCGGACCGACAGGCCCGCCAGCGCCAGCGGACCGTGCACCGTCATGCCTGGCGCAGCAGGGCCCGCGCGGCCTCGAAGGCCTCGGCGAAGCCCAGCACGACCGGCTCGGCGGATTCGTTCATCGAGCGCAGCAGGCGCTGCTGGGTCTGGTACTTGACGTTGCCGATCGCCAGTGCGCCCAGGCCGCGGGCCTGGGTGCCGGCCACCGGCGTGCCCTTGTCCATCACGCCCACCCCGGCGATGCCTTCAGGCGGCACGGCGTTGACGTCGGCGGCCACCTTCAGCCGCGTGGCCGCCGTCAGGTCCTCGGCCGAGACCACCTGCACGCCCGCAGCGGCCGTGGCCAGGATGACATCGGCGTCGGCGATCGAGCGGCGCACCGCGTCGCGGTCACCCCCCGAGATGCCATGCAGCGTGACGCCGAAGCGCTGGCCGGTCTGCTGCGCCGCCTCTTCGGCGACGTCGATGCCGTTGCGGCTGGACAGCGCCACGTTGGCGCCCGCCATGGCCGCCATCACGCCGGCAATGCGGCCGACCGGGCCGGTGCCGCCCAGCACCACCACGCGCTGGCCCGTCAGGCCGCCCGCCCCCATCGCGACCAGTTCGGCCTCGACCGCCGCCACCATCGCCGCGGCGGTGGTGTACGAGCCGCTGGGATCGGCCATCAGCGAGACCGTGAACGGCGGCACCATCGCCTGCTGCGCCCGCTCCAGCATGTCGGCCGCCAGCACCGCGTCGCGGCCGCCGATGAAGATGGCGGTGCGCGCCAGGCCCTTGGGGCTGCGCGAGAAGATTGCGTCCTGGGTCAGGCCGCGCACCGCGTCGAGCGTGACATCGGTGTAGGGCGCCAGCACCTGGTAGCCGGCATCAGCGGCCATGTTGACATCGAAGGGGCTCATCTGGCGGCCCGGGGTGAACATGTGCAGGATGTAGGGACGTTCCATGGCTCAAGGGGCGCGTGGGAGCGCCGCGACAGTCGTTGAAAGCGGTCAGTGCAGGCGCCAGGGCGCCTGCTCGGTCTGTTGCCAGCGCCACAGGCTCTCGGCGCTGGGTCGGCTGGGTGCACGGTGGGCGGTGTCAGCGCTGTCGCTGACCAGGGCGCCATGGTCGCGCGGACGCACCATCACCAGCTGCAGGCCCTGGGCCAGCGCACCCGCCGCGCGGGCCGCGGCGATCAAGGCCTGGCCATGCTCGGGCCGGCTGACGAAGGCGAAGGACGTGGGGCCCCAGGAGCTCTGGCCCACCCCCACCGGCTCGCTGGTGAAGGCCGGGGCATGCGCCTCGAGCCAGCGCATCAGGCGGCCGATCGCGGGTCGGGTGTAGGCCTCGCCGTCCTGCGCCGGCGCGAAGTGGTCGCCGACGATCTGCTGGATCCGGCCCACGCCCATCGCAAAGGCCAGGAAATCCCCCTGGGTGGCGCCGGGCAGCACACGCATCAGCGTCTGGTGACAGATCTCGGCCGCGGCCGCGGCCGGCAGCGGCGCCAGCCGGGCCAGCGCGGCGCGTTCTTCGGCCCCTGACAGGCCGCGCGCGCCCGGCTCGATGGCCAGCAGCACCCGCCAGTTCGGCGGCAGCGCCACCCGCGCCAGCACGGGCGCCGGCTGACCATCGGCGCCCGGCCCGCCGTCCAGCAGCAGACCGCCCTGGTCGAAGCCGCCGATGCCGATGCCCGAGCGCAGGCCCCGGCCCAGGCCATGGGCCAGCGTGGCGGTGGACAGGCTCAGCTGGTGCCAGCGGGCAAAGGCCCGCCCCACCGCCAGCGCCAGCTGGGTGCCCGAGCCCAGGCCAGCATGCGCCGGCAGCACCCGGGCCAGATGCAGGTGCAGCGGCGCGGGCTGGCCGGTGCGCAACTTCAGTGCTGCCAGATGGGCCTCTGCGCGGGGCAGTTCGGCGCGGGCCTCGGGGGTGTCGGCGGTGAAGAGGTCGGTGGCGCCCGGCGCAGCGCGCAGCTCCACCCGGGTGACCCAGTCGTCCAGCACCAGGCCCAGGCTGCCGAAACGACGCCCCAGCGAGGCGGACGGATCCAGAAAGCCCAGGTGCAAGCGCCCAGGTGCGTCGACGCTGACGAGGCGGGGCGTGGCGGGGTCGGCGGACGCGGTCATGCACAGACGGTAAGCAAAGGGTGTTCCCATGCGCTCAGGGATGTCCCGCGGTGGCCATCCACGCCCGGCGGCAGGCCGCCCGCGGGCCCGCCGGCCACCCCGCCCCGCGGCCGCCCGCCTGACCCGCGGCGGGGACAATCTGTCACGCCTTGCGGCGGGCCCGCCAGGCGCCCAGCAGGGCCAGACCGCCGGGGATGAAGATCATCGCCCAGATGATCTTGTCCAGGTTCTCCTTCACCCAGGGCAGGTGGCCGAAGAAGTAGCCGGCGCTGGTCACGCCCACCACCCACAGCGTGCCGCCGGTGACGTCGAAGAAGGTGAAGCGGCTGCGGGTCATCTGCGCCACCCCGGCCACGAAGGGCGCGAAGGTGCGCAGGAACGGCATGAAGCGGGCGATGACGATGGTGATGCCGCCGTAGCGCTCATAGAAGGCGTGCGCCTGGTCGAAGGCGCGGCGGTTGAAGAAGCGCGAGTTCTCCCACTGGAAGACCTTGGGGCCCAGCGCCCGGCCGATCGTGTAGTTGCTCTGGTTGCCGGCCACGGCCGCCACCAGCATCAACGGCACCGCCAGCTGGTACTGCATCAGGCCGGCGCCACACAGCGCGCCCACCACGAACAGCAGCGAATCGCCCGGCAGGAAGGGCATCACCACCACGCCGGTCTCGACGAAGATGATCAGGAACAGCAGGGCGTAGACCCAGGCGCCGTACTGGGTGACGAACTGGGCAAGGTGAACGTCGACATGCAGCACGAAGTCGACCAGCAGGGCAAGCAGATCCATCCGCCGCATTATCGCCAGCGGCTCCGTGGCAACCCTGATGCCCAAGCCGGCAGGCGTTACCGACACTGGACCCAACGCGCCGTCTGTCCGGCGCTGATTCACCAAGGAACACCCACGCATGTGGCGACGACGGGAGGCGGCCCTGGCCGCGTTGGCGGCGGCCTGGCCCGCCTGGAGCCGGGCGGCCGAGCCGGGTGTCAGCGAGCGCGAGATCCTGATCGGCCAGAGCGCCGTGCTCAGCGGCCCGCTGGGGCTGTCGCTGCAGATGTTCAATGCCGGCGCCGCGCTGGCCCTGGCCGATGCCAATGCGCGCGGCGGCATCGGTGGCCGGCAGGTCCGGCTGGTCTCGCTGGACGACGAACTCAAGCCCGACCAGGCCCAGCGCAACTACCGCACCCTGCTGCAGGACCCGGGGGTGTTCGCCTTCTTCGGCGGCGTCGGCTCGGGCACGATCGCCGCGGTCACCCCGCTGCTGCGCGACACCGGCGTGCCCCTGGTGGGCAACTTCGCGGTGGCCGACAGCGTGCGCCAGAAGGCGCGCGGGGCGGCCTACTTCATCCGCGCCGGCTACGGCCGTGAGGCCGAGAAGCTGGTGCAGCACCTGAGCACGCTGGGCGTCGAGCGCCTGGCGGTGGCCCATCTGGACAACCCGGGCGGCACCGAAGTGCTGGCCCTGGTCCAGCAGGCGCTGAAGAAGCGCAGCGGCAAGGACCTGCTGGGGGCGGTGGCCGTGGGCAATGACGGCAGCCAGCTGGCCCAGGCGGTGGACACCCTGGCCAGGCTGGATCCCCAGGCGGTGGTGATGTTCCTCTCGGGCCCGCCGGTGGCCCAGCTGATGGAGGGTCTGTGGGCCAAGGGCCGCAGCCCCAGCTTCTACGGCATGTCCACCGTGGCCGGCGAAAAGGTCGCGGCCACGCTGGGCGCGCGGCTGCGCGGGCTGGCGATCTGCCAGACCGTGCCCTACCCCTGGAGCGGCGCCGACCCCACCGCGCGCCAGTTCCAGCAGCTGTGCGACGCCGCCAAGACCCCTGTGAGCTACACCAGCTACGAGGGCTACCTGAACGCCCTGGTGCTGCTGGAGGCGCTGCGCCGCTGCGGCAAGGAGCCCACCCGCGCCGGCCTGCACACGGTGATGCGCGGCTTCAAGGGCCGCGTCGGCGGGCTGGACCTGGACTTCAGCGATGACGCCACCGGCTCGCGCTTCGTCGAGCTGGTGCAGGTCAATGCCCAGGGGAAGTTCCTGCGCTGAGGCGGCTTTCTACAATCCGGCGATGACCGAGACCGCCGCCCCGCCCCGCCGCCCGATCCGCGAACTGCCCGACGAGCTCGTCAGCCAGATCGCCGCCGGCGAGGTGGTCGAGCGGCCCGCCTCGGTGGTGCGCGAGCTGGTGGACAACGCGCTGGACGCCGGCGCCACGCAGGTCACGGTGCGCCTGGTGGCGGGCGGCATCCGCGCCATCGTGGTGGAGGACGACGGCTGCGGCATTCCGCCCGAGGAGCTGCCGCTGGCGCTGCGCCGTCATGCCACCAGCAAGATCCGCACGCTGGAAGAGCTGGAAGGCGTGTCGACGATGGGGTTCCGGGGCGAGGCACTGGCGGCCATTGCCTCGGTCTCCGAGACCGCCATCGTCAGCCGCCCCGCCGACGCCGCCCATGCCCAGCGCCTGGACGCCCGCAGTGGCGAGCTGGCGCCGGCGGCGCGCGCCCAGGGCACCAGCATCGAGGTGCGCGAGCTGTTCTTCAGCACGCCGGCGCGGCGCAAGTTCCTGAAGAGCGAAGCCACCGAGCTGGCCCACGCGGTGGAAGCCGTGCGTCGCCACGCGCTGGCCCGGCCCGACGTGGGCTTCGCGGTCTGGCACGAGGGCAAGCTGGTCGAGCAGTGGAAGCGCGGCAGCCACGAGCAGCGCTTTGCCGACATCCTGGGCGAGGACTTCCTGGCCCAGAGCCGCGCGATGGACGTGCAGGCCGGCCCGATGCGCCTGATCGGCCGCGTCGGCCTGCCCGAGGCCGCCCGCGCCCGCGCCGACCAGCAGTTCTGCTATGTCAACGGCCGCTTCGTGCGCGACAAGCTGGTCCAGCATGCGCTGCGCAGCGCCTATGAAGACGTGCTGCATGGCCAGCGCCAGCCGGTCTATGTGCTGTTCATCGACATCGACCCCACGCGGGTGGACGTCAACGTTCACCCGACCAAGATCGAGGTGCGCTTTCGCGATTCGGGCGAGGTCTACGCCGCGGTGCGGCGCGCGGTGACGCAGGCGCTGGCCGCGCCGGGCGGTGCGGCGCCGATCGTGGCCGCGCCCGCGCCGATCACCCTGCCCGAGACCCTGGTGGCCGGCAGCGGCTTTCGCTTCGCCGGCCTGCCACCCACCGCCCATCAATCGCGCCTCTCGCTGGCCGATCTGGGCGCGCTCTACGCCCCCGAGCCGCGGACCCCGCTGCCGGTCGAGACCGGCGCGACGCGGCTGCTGGCCGCTGAACCCAGCGCGTCGGTGCCCGCGCCAACCCCTGAACACGACTGGCCGCTGGGCCGCGCGCTGGGCCAGCTGGCCGGCGTCTACATCCTGGCCGAGAACGCCCAGGGCCTGGTGGTGGTCGACATGCACGCGGCGCACGAGCGCATCGTCTACGAACGCCTGAAGGCCGCGGCCGACCAGGCGGCGCTGGCCGCCCAACCGCTGCTGATCCCGGCCACCTTCGCCGCCACGCCCACCGAGGTGGCCACCGCCGAAGCCCGCGCCGACGAACTGCAGGCGCTGGGCCTGGACCTGTCCGCGCTGGGCCCGGGCCGGCTGGCGGTGCGCAGCCGCCCGGCGGCCCTGCCCGACGCCGACCCGGTGGAGCTGGCGCGTTCGGTGCTGCGCGAGCTGACCGAGCTGGCCGAGGCGGATGCCGGCCACCTGCTCACCCGCGCCCGCGACGAGCTGCTGGCCACCATGGCCTGCCACGGCGCGGTGCGCGCCAACCGCCGGCTGACGCTGGAGGAAATGAACGCCCTGCTGCGTCAGATGGAGGCCACCGAGCGGGCCGACCAGTGCAACCACGGCCGCCCGACCTGGCGGCAGGTGTCGATGAAAGAGCTCGACGCCCTGTTCCTGCGCGGTCGCTGAGACAATACGCGATTGGGCCCGCCGCGGCCCCGCCCCGACGAAGGTTCCCGATGCGTTCCGAACGCGACATCCAGCGCAAGCCGCGCCGCGCCGCAGCCAGCCCGGCCGCCACGCCCGACACACCCGCCCCGACCGAGCCCACCGTGGTGGTCGACCCGGCCGTCAAGGTCAGCTACGCGCCCCGCAGCGAGGGGGGACCGCGTGGTGACGATCGTCGCCCGCCGCACCACGATGGCCGCCCGCCCCGCCGCGACGATCGCCGAGATGAGCGCCGCAATGACCGGAACACCGCGCCCCGCGACGACCGCCGCGGCCCTCCGCAGGGGGATCGGCGCGACGGCCCGCGCCCCGAGTGGCGCGATGGTCCGCGGCCCGAGCGGCGTGATGGCCCCCGCCCTGAACGACGTGATGGCCCGAGGCCGGAACGGCGCGACGGCCCACGGCCTGAAGGTCGCGAAGGCGCCCGGGCCGAACCCCGCGGCCCGCGCCGCGAGGAACGCGACCCCCGAGCCGAGCGCGGCGACCGCCCGGGCCGCCCGCCCAACCCGCGCCCGCCGCGCGAGGCGCGGCCAGAGGGATGGCCCGAGGGGCGCGACGAGTTTCGCCCGCGCACCGACCGCCCGCGCCGCGACCCGGCGGCCGGTGAGCGAGTGGTGCCGCCTCGCCTGGCGCCCGAGGGCGCCGGCGAGCGCCTGTCCAAGGTCCTGGCCGAGCGCGGCCTGGCCTCGCGCCGCGAGGCCGACGAATGGATCGAGGCCGGCTGGGTGAAGGTGGGCGGCCAGATGGCCACGCTGGGCCAGCGCGTGGCGCCCGACGCCGCGATCGAGATCGACCCCGCCGCCCGCACCCAGCAGGCCAAACGGGTGACGATCCTGCTGCACAAGCCGATCGGCTATGTGTCCGGCCAGGCCGAGGACGGTTATGAGCCCGCCAGCGTGCTGGTCACGCCGGCCAACCACTGGGCCGACGACCCGGCGCGCAAGCCCTTCCATCCGGGCCATGCGCGCGGCCTGGCGCCGGCCGGTCGGCTGGACATCGACTCCACCGGCCTGCTGGTGCTGACCCAGGACGGCCGCATCGCCAAGCACCTGATCGGCGACGACTCGACCGTCGAAAAGGAGTACCTGGTGCGGGTGGAATACACCCGCGGCGAGCAGCTGCCCGAGGCCGACCTGCAGCGCCTGAACCATGGCCTGGAGCTCGACGGCGTGAAGCTCAAGCCCGCCAAGGTCAGCTGGGCCAACGAAGACCAGTTGCGCTTCGTGCTGCGCGAGGGCCGCAAGCGCCAGATCCGCCGCATGTGCGAGCTGGTCGGGCTGAAGGTGCTGGCGCTCAAACGGGTACGCATCGGCTCGGTGGTGCTGGGCAAGCTGCCGGTGGGTGAGTGGCGCTACCTGCGTGACGATGAACGCTTCTGAGGTGGCGGCCCCGCTGAACGCCGCCGCCCGCGCGCTGCCGCCGCAGGTGGTGGTGCTGGCGCTGGCCCTGCTGCTGGGCATGCAGCCGATCACCACCGACCTCTATCTGCCGGCGCTGCCGCTGCTCAAGGCCGGCCTGGACGCGCCGATGGAGCGGGTGCAGATGACGATGGCCGCGCTGCTGCTGGCCTTTGGCGCCGGCCAGCTGGTGATGGGCCCGCTGTCCGACCGCTTCGGCCGCCGGCCGGTGCTGCTGGGCGGGCTCGCGCTGCATGCCGCCGGCGCGGCCGGCGCGGCGCTGGCTGGCGACATCGTCGTGTTCATCGCGCTGCGCGCGGTGCAGGGCGTGGGGCTGGCGGCCTCGGTGGTCTGTGCGCGGGCGATGGTGCGCGACCTGTTCGAGCCGCACCAGGGCGCCACGGTCATGAGCCAGGGCCTGTCGGGCCTGGGAGTGATCGCCTTTGCCTCGCCCACCGTGGGCGGGCTGCTGGCCGCCTGGGGCGGCTGGCGCAGCTCGATGACGGCGCTGTCGCTGTGCAGCGCGGCGATCCTGGTCTTCGTGATGCTGAAGCTGCCCGAGACCGCGCCGCGCCGCGACCCGCAGGCCACCGCGCCCGGCCCGCTGCTGCGCCGCCTGGCCGAGATCGCCGCGCACCCGGGCTTTCGCGCCTGGGCGCTGCTGGTGGCCAGCACCTATGCCGGGCTGTACGTGCTGCTGGCCGGCACCTCCTTCGTCTACATCGGCACGCTGGGCATGAGCACCGCGCAGTACGGCGTGACGCTGGCCACCTGCTCGCTGGCCTACATCGCCGGCACCTTCCACTGCCGGCGCCTGCTGCCCCGGCGCGGTCTGGCCGGTGCGGCCTGGGTGGGCGGCTTCTTCACACTGGCCGGCGGGCTGTCGATGCTGGCGCTGGGCCTGGCCGATGTGCGCTCGGTGCCGCTGGTGATCGGCGCGCAGTGGCTGTACAGCTGGGGCCATGGCTTTCACCAGCCCTGCGGCCAGGTGGGTGCGGTGGCGCCCTTCCCGCGCGCCGCGGGCACGGCCTCGGCGCTGGCCGGCTTCATCCTGGCGCTGGTGGCCTTCGGCATGGGCCTGTGGCTGGGCCGCGCGCTGGACGGCTCGCTGGCGATGCTGGGCTGGGGCGTGGCGGTGCCGGCGGCGGTGACCGCCCTGATCGCCTGGACGCTGGTGCGCCGGCATGGTGAACCCGGCCATTGACTGGGTCGGCCTGGCCGGGCCGACCGCCTCGGGCAAGACCGCGCTGGCGCTGGCGCTGGCCGAGCGGCTGCCGCTGGAGGTGGTCAGCGTCGACTCGGCCCTGGTCTACCGCGGCATGGACATCGGCACCGCCAAGCCCAGCGCGGCCGAGCGCGCCGCGGTGCCGCACCACCTGATCGACCTGATCGAGCCGACCGAGGCCTACTCCGCCGCCCGCTTCGTGCAGGACGCCACCCGGCTGATCGCCGAGATCCGCGCCCGCGGCCGCCTGCCGCTGCTGGTGGGCGGCACGATGCTGTACTTCAAGGCGCTGATCGACGGCCTGGACGAGATCCCGGCCAGCGACCCGGCGATCCGCGCCGCGCTGGACGCCGAGGCGGCCGAGCGCGGCTGGCCGGCCCTGCACGCCGAGCTGGCCCAGGTCGACCCGGTCACCGCCGCGCGCCTGCACGCCACCGATGCCCAGCGCATCCAGCGCGCGCTGGAGGTGTGGCGCCAGAGCGGCCGGCCGCTGTCGGCCTTCCACACCGGCCCGCGCTCCCGCGGTCTGACCCACCAGCTGATCTCGCTGGAGCCCGTGGACCGCGCCTGGCTGCATGCCCGCATCGGCCAGCGCTTTGCCCAGATGCTGGACGCCGGGCTGCTGGACGAGGTGCTGGCGCTGCGCGCGCGCGGCGACCTGCACCCGGGCCTGGCCTCGATGCGCTGCGTCGGCTACCGCCAGGCCTGGGAGGCGCTGGACGCCGGTCTGGCGGGCGCGGCGCTGCGCACCGACGTGGCCATCCGGGGCGCGGCCGCCACCCGCCAGCTGGCCAAGCGGCAGCTGACCTGGCTGCGGGGCATGGCGCGGCAGGCGCTGCCGATCGACCAGCTGGACGCGACCGCGCTGTGCCAGGCCGCGCTGCAAGCGATTTCGCCTTAACCAAGATCAAGTGCAAGGCGGCGTCAACGGCTACAGTGCCGCATGCCCGTCACCCTCTACCAACACGGCAGCCACAAGTGCCTCATGTTCACCGACCTGGCCGATGACCATGCGGCGGAGGCGGTGCAGTCCAACCAGTTCCTGGTCGTCAACGACGACACCGGCGCGATCATCGACCCGGGCGGCAACCTCGCCTACAGCGAGCTGTACCTGACGATGACGCAGCACTTTCCGCCGCACAAGCTGTCGGCGATCGTGGCCTCGCACGCCGACCCGGACATCATCGGCTCGCTGGACCGCTGGACCACGTCCACGCAGGCCAAGATCTACGTCTCCACCATCTGGGAGCGCTTCGTGCCGCACTTCTGCAAGCCGGGCAAGACCGCCGGCCGCGTGGTGGGCATCCCGGACAGCGGCATGCGCATTCCCATTGGCAACAGCGAACTGGTCGCGCTGCCGGCGCACTTCCTGCACGCCGAAGGCAACTTCCAGTTCTACGACCCGATCAGCAGGATTCTTTTCTCGGGTGACCTGGGTGTGTCGCTGGGCGGCGGCCAGGACGCCAAGCAGCCGGCCACCGCGCTGGCGCCGCTGCTGCCGCGCATGGAGGCCTTCCACCGCCGCTACATGGTGTCGAACAAGGTGCTGCGCCTGTGGGCCGACATGGTCGAGCCGATGGCGATCGACATGATCGTGCCGCAGCACGGCGCGCCGCTGGCCGGCCCGGCGGTCAAGGAGTTCATCGCCTGGGTGCGCACGCTGGCCTGCGGCATCGACCTGGTCGGCCCGCAGACCTACCGCGTGCCGGCCTGATCGGCGCGGCCCTCAGCTGCGCGCGGCCGGCGCCGTTTCGCCCGAGGGGCGCGGAATGATGGGGGCGGCGCGCACGCAGTTGCGGCCGGCGTCCTTGGCCAGCTCCAGTGCCGCCTCGGCTTCCTGGATCTGGGCGTCGAGCGAGGCCTGGTTGACATGCACCGCCGACACACCCACGCTGACCGTGACCACCAGGTGCGACTGCTCCCAGCGGAAGGCCGCGCCGGCCACCTGCTGGCGGATGCGCTCGGCGGCGTCCAGTGCGCCCAGCGGGTCGGTGTGGGGCAGGAAGACCGCCAGTTCGGCGCCGCCGAAGCGGCCCAGCAGGTCGGACTGGCGCAGCGTGGCGTTGACGCGGCGGGTGACCTCCAGCAGCACGGCGTCGCCGCAGCGCAGGCCCAGGCCGTCGTTGATGCGCTTGAGGTGGTCGGTGTCGATCAGCAGCAGCGCGCCGTCATCGCCGTAGCGGCGGCAGCGTGACCACTCGCGCTCGGCCAGGCGCAGGAACTGGCGCCGCGAGCTGACACCGGTGAGGTCTTCGTCAAGCATCAGCATCTCGCGCTGCTGCTGTGATTCGGCCAGCGCCCGCGCCAGGTGCAGGGCCACCCCGCCGGCCAGCAGCGCCGGCACCAGGGCCAGCACACCGGCCAGCACCGCGGTGCCCCAGCTCATGCCATCGAGCAGCACCAGCAGCGTGGCCACCGCCAGCGCCACGGCCAGGCCGACGCTGAGCTCGAAGATCCACGCCCCACCGGTGCCCAGGCGGATGGCCGCCAGGGCCAGGCGTTGTGTCAGCGGGGTGGCGGTGGACGAGCGGGTCAAGATGCGACGGTCGTTCGTGGACGAGGCAGACATTGCATCACAAAGCCGTGGCGCTGTGGCGATCTCGGCGCGCCCCCGCGTGACAAAGGCAACGGCCGGCGCGCCGGCGCCGGTCTTGCCCGGCGTCAAGGCCCGCACCGCGCCGGTGCACGACACTGCGCCCCAGGCGCCCACCCGGCGCGAGACAAGGAGACCATGAGCCCGACCGCCGCCCCCCTCGTGATGGATGACCTGGACCGCGCGGTGGACGCGGTGCTGGACCGGGTGAGCGGCGACATCGTGCTGGGCATCCCGCTGGGCATCGGCAAGCCCAACCCCTTCGTCAATGCGCTCTACCGCCGGCTCAAGGCCCAGGACACGCGGCGGCTGCGCATCGTCACCGCGCTGTCGCTGGAGAAACCGGTGGGCAAGAGCGAACTGGAGCGGCACTTCCTGGCGCCGCTGGTCGAGCGCGTGTTCGCCGACTACCCCGACCTGGACTACGTGAAGGACAGCCGCGCCGGCACCCTGCCCGCCCACATCGAGGTGCGCGAGTTCTTCCTGAAGACCGGCGACTACCTGGGCAATGCCGCTGCCCAGCAGGGCTACATCAGCACCAACTACACCTTCGTTGCCCGCGACATGGCGCTGCAGGGCATGAACGTGATCGCCCAGGCGGTGGCCAGCGACGGCGAAGGCGCCCACTGGCAGCTGTCGCTGTCCAGCAACCCCGACCTCACCTTCGAGATCGCCGAGCGCTACGCCGCCCAGGGCCTGCCGCTGCTGAAGGTGGGCGTGGTCAACCAGCGCATGCCCTTCATGCCCAACCATGCCGAGGTGGGGCCGGACTTCTTCGACATCGTGGTCACCGACCCACGCGGCACCCACGAGCTGTTCGCGCCGCCCAATGGCAAGGTCAGCACCGCCGACTATGCGATCGGCCTGCACGCCTCCAGCCTGGTGCGCGATGGCGGCACGCTGCAGATCGGCATCGGCTCGCTGGGCGATGCGATCGCCCAGGCGCTGATCCTGCGCGAGCGCCAGGGGGCCGACTACCGCCGCATCCTGACCACGCTGTGCCCCGACGGTCTGGACGGCCGGGAGACCGGCCGCTTCGAGCAAGGCCTCTACGGCTGCTCGGAGATGTTCGTCAACGGCTTCCTGCAGCTGATGGAAGCCGGCATCGTGCGGCGCGAGGTGTTCGATGACGCGGTGCTGCAGGAGCTGATCAACGCCGGCCGCATCCCCGACCTGGCCGTCACCCCCGACACGCTGCGGGCGCTGCAGGCTGCCGGGCGCATCGACTCGCCGCTGCGCCAGCGCGACCTGGAGTTCCTGGGCCGCTTCGGCATCCTGAAGGCCGGCCTGCGGCGCGAAGGGCATGAGCTCGTTGACGGCGACACCCGCCTGCGCAACGACCTGGACGATGCCGACGCCTTCGAGGCGATCTGCTCGGCCTGGCTGGGCACGCGGCTGGCGCATGGCGTGTTCATGACCGGCGGCTTCTTCCTCGGCCCGGGCGACTTCTACGAGCGCCTGCGCCACCTGCCGCGCAGCCGGCTGGCGAAGATCGACATGACGCGCATCGACTTCATCAACCAGCTCTACGGGCAGCACCGCGGCGAGATGGAGTTGAAGCGCGCCCAGCGCCGCCAGGCCTCGTTCATCAACACCACGATGATGGTGACGCTGCTGGGCGCGGCGGTGTCCGACGGCCTGGAGAGCGGTCAGGTGGTCTCGGGCGTGGGCGGCCAGTACAACTTCGTGGCGATGGCGCATGCGCTGCCCGACGCACGCTCGATCCTGATGCTGCGCGCCACCCATGAACACCGGGACGGCCTGAAGAGCAGCATCGTCTGGTCCTATGGCCACGCGACCATCCCGCGCCACCTGCGCGACATCGTCATCACCGAGTACGGCGTGGCCGACCTGCGCGGGCAGTCCGATGGCGACGTGGTCAAGCGCCTGATCTGCATCGCCGACTCGCGCTTCCAGGACGAGCTGATCCGTGCCGCGCAGTCGCACGGCAAGCTGGAGGCCGGCTGGCAGGTGCCCGAGGCGCACCGCCACAACCTGCCCGCCACGCTCGACAGCCGACTCCACCCCTGGAGCGAGGCCGGCGCCCTGCCCGACTTCCCCTTCGGCACCGACCTGACCGCCGACGAGCTGCACATCGTGCGCGCCCTCAAGCGCCTGAAGAAGGCCACCGAGCATCCGGTGGATCTGGTGCGGCTGGCGCTCAAGGCGCTGTGGGAGAACCGCGAGGCGCCGCCCGCCTATCTGCAGCGCCTGGGCCTGGACGAGGCCACCGACTTCAAGCAGCTGTTCATCCGCAAACTGTTCGCCGGCAACCTCTGAGCGCCGAACCAGGAGGCTTGACGGCTGCTGAAAGCCGGCCTAAAGTGATATCACTTTGATCTGATATCCAGGAGACCTTCATGGACCGCTCGGAGCACGTCGAACGCTCGGCGACCACCACCAGTGGCTACCCCATCGTGCTGCTGATCGCGGGGCTCGCGGGCACCGCGGCCTGGCAGGTCTTCCCGCTGGCCGATGACCGCGGGTCGTTCCTGGTCATGGGGGTGTCGGTGGTGCTGGCGGTCCTTCTGGCCTCGGGTCTGTACATGCTGCAGCCCAACACCGGCGCGCTGCTGATGCTGTTCGGCGCGTACCAGGGCACCGATCGCCGCGAAGGCCTGCGCTGGAGCAATCCGCTGCTGCTCAAGCGCACCGTGTCGCTGCGCGCCCGCACGCTCAACATGAGCACCCTGAAGGTCAATGACAAGCGCGGCAACCCGGTCGAGATCGCCGCGGCCGTGGTCTGGCAGGTGCATGACACCGCGCAGGCCAGTTTCTCGGTGGATGACGTGGAGCGCTTCGTCGCCTTGCAGGCCGAGAGCGCACTGCGCCACCTGGCCTCGCGCTACGCCTATGACGACGGCGACGCCGACGCCGACGCCGGCCAGGAGCCCACGCTGCGCGGCAGCCTGGACGAGGTGGCGCAGGCGCTGCAGGCCGAACTGCAGCAGCGCTTCGGGCCGGCCGGCGTGCGCGTGGTGGACGCCAAGTTGACCCATCTGGCCTATGCGCCCGAGATCGCCCAGGCGATGCTGCGGCGCCAGCAGGCCGAGGCGGTGATCGCCGCGCGGACCAAGATCGTGCATGGCGCGGTCAGCATGGTCGAGGCGGCGCTCAAGGGCCTGTCCGAGCGCGAGATCGTGCAGCTCGACGACGAGCGCAAGGCCGCGATGGTCAGCAACCTGCTGGTCGTGCTGTGCTCGGACAAGGACACGCAGCCGATCGTCAACACCGGCACGCTCTACAACTGACCCCCGGTGGAGAGCCGCCATGAACCCGCGTCTGATCGATGCGCTGCTGCTGGCCACGGTGGCCGCAGCCGCCGCCGCGATCTGGGGGACCGGCCTGGCGCTGCCCTCGCAGATCGCCACGGGTTTCGGCGCGCTGGGCGAAGCCACCGGCTACGGTGAGCGCAACCGGCACCTGTGGATGATGACGCTGCTCGCCGTGGGCCTGCCCCTGCCCCTGGGCTACGGCATGGGCCTGCTGGCCGGGCGCGAGGGCCAGCGGCTGAGCATCCCCCAGAAGGCCTACTGGCTGGCTCCCGAGCGCCGCGCTGACACGCTCGCGGCCATGGGGGTGCGCGCCAAGGTGATGGCGACGCTGCTGGCCGCCTATCCGCTGGGCCTGCACCTGCTGATCGTCCAGGCGCAGAAGCTGCAACCACCGCACCTGCCGCAGGGCCTGATGCTGGCCCTGCACGGCGCGCTGATCCTGGGCATGCTGGCCTGGGTGGTCGAGTTGAACCTGCGCTTTGGTCGCACGCGCTGAGCCAAGGGAGTCGCCATGAACCTGCTGATGCTCAAACTGTCCGTGGCCGTGCTGGCGCTGTGCGGCGTCGCTGTCATGGCCGGACACGACCTGCTGCCCGCCTGGAGCACGCCACGCCTGATGGGGGCGGCCGTGCTGCTGGCGCTGTGCGTGCTCGCCACGCTGGCCCTGCTGGCCTGGCTGACCGGCACACTGGCGCAGGCGCTGCTGCGCCGGGGCGCACGCGACGCCGCCTGGGGCTGGTTTTCAGAAGATCCACCCGGCCTGGGTGACCGGCGCAAGCACTGATGGCCAGCCCCGGCAAGAAGAGCTATCCGCTGCGCATCGACCCTGCGCTGTGGGCCGAGATCGAGCGCCTGGCCGCGCAGGAACTGCGCAGCGCCAACGCGCAGATCGAGTTCCTGCTGCGCGAGGCGCTGGCGCGGCGCGGCATCAAGCCGGCGCCGCCGCCCCGGCCCGCGCCCGGGTCCTGATCAGTGCGCGCCGGCGGCGTCGGCCGGCGGCGCCTGGCGCGGTGGCCGGCGCGCCACCCAGACCAGCGCGATCAGCGCCAGGAAGATCATCGACGAGGCCAGGAAGATGTCGTCGGCCGCGCGGGTGTAGGCCTGCTGGTCGACCAGGCGATTGATCTGCGCCAGCGCCTGCTCGCGCGACAGCCCGGCGGCCTGCAGGTTGGCCAGCGTGCCGGCCAGCGCGCCGCCCTGCCCGCTGCCCAGCGCCTCGCTGAGGTGGGCGTGGTGCAGGGCCGCGCGGTCGTCCCACAGCGTGGTCGAGATCGAGGTGCCCATCGCCCCCGCGGTGATGCGGGTGAAGTTGGACAGGCCGGCGGCGGCCGGGATGCGCTCGGGCGGCACGCCGGCCAGCGTCAGCGTGGTCAGCGGAATGAAGAACATCGCCATCGCCGCGCCCTGCACCAGCGTCGGCACCATGATGTGCACCAGGTCGGTCTGGATGGTGAACTGCGAGCGCACCCACAGCACACCGGCAAAGATCACGAAGGCCACGCTGGCCATCCAGCGCGGATCCCACACCGTGACCTTGCGACCGGCCAGCGGTGTCAGCAGGATCGCCAGCAGTCCCACCGGCGCCAGCGCAAAGCCGGCGCTGGTGGCCGTGTAGCCCATCCACTGCTGCAGCCACAGCGGCATCAGCACCACATTGCCGAAGAACAGGCCGTAGGCGATCGACAAGGTGGCGGCGCCGAACACGAAATTGCGCCGCTGGAAGAAGCGCAGGTCCACCACCGGGTGCTCGGCGGTGAGCTCCCAGACGATGAACACCGCCAGGCCCACCACCGCGGTGACACCCAGGGCAACGATCAGCGGCGACGAGAACCAGTCCAGCTCCTTGCCCTTGTCGAGCATCAGCTGCAGCGAGCCCACCCACAGCACCAGCAGACCCAGGCCCACGGCGTCGATCGGCAGCTTGCGGATCGTGGTCTCGCGTTTGCGGTAGATGGCCCAGGTCAGGCCGGCCGCGAACAGGCCCACCGGCACGTTGATGTAGAAGATCCAGGGCCAGCTGATGTTGTCGGTGATCCAGCCGCCCAGCAGCGGCCCGACCACCGGCGCCACCAGCGTGGTCATGCCCCACAGGGCCAGCGCCAGCCCGGTCTTGTGCGGAGGGTAAGTGGCCATCAGCAGGGTCTGCGACAGCGGGATCATCGGCCCGGCCACCAGGCCCTGCAGCACGCGGAAGGCCACCAGCCACTCCAGCGAGGGTGCGAAGCCGCACAGCCAGCTGGCCAACACGAACAGCAGCACCGTGGCCACGAACAGCCGCACCGCGCCGAAGCGCTGCACCAGCCAGCCGGTCAGCGGCACCGAGATCGCGTTGGCGATGCCGAAGCTGGTGATGACCCAGGTGCCCTGGCCCGGGCTCACGCCCAGGTCGCCGGCGATGGCCGGCAGCGAGACATTCGCGATCGACGAATCGAGCACGTTCATGAACGTCGCCAGCGACAGCGACAGCGTGCCCAGCAGCAGCGGTGTGCCGCTCAGTGGCGGCGGCCGGGGCGGCAGGCCCTGCGGCGCGGCATCTTCGGCCATGGCGCCCGACCCCTCAGTGGACCTTGCCGCGGCCCAGCGCGGCGGCGATGATGCGCTCGACATCGCTGTCGGCGGCCTTCTGCTGGGCCTCGAAGACCGCGGTGCGGGCCAGGGGCTCGGCACGCGGCGCCTGGGCCAGCTGCGCGCCGGAGGGGTCGCGGGTGTCGACGTTCACCTCCATCGACAGGCCCACGCGCAGCGGGTGCGCCGCCAGTTCCTGCGGGTCCAGCGCGATGCGCACCGGCACCCGCTGCACCACCTTGATCCAGTTGCCGGTGGCGTTCTGCGCTGGCAGCAGCGCGAAGGCGGCGCCGGTGCCGGCGCCCAGGCCGGCGATGCGGCCGTGGAAGACCACCTGGTCGCCAAAGACGTCGGCCGTCAGCTCGGCCGGCTGACCGATGCGCAGGTCCTTCAGCTGGCCTTCCTTGAAGTTGGCGTCCACCCACAGCTGGTTCATCGCCACCACTGTCAGCAGCGGCGTGCCGGCCTGGACGCGCTGGCCCAGCTGCACGTTGCGCTTGGCCACATGGCCGTCGATCGGCGCCACCAGGGCCACGCGCTGCAGCGCCAGGTGGGCCTCGCGCAGCCTGGCGGCGGCGCGCAGGACATTGGGGTGCTGCTCGACGCTGGTGCCTTCGGTCTGCGTCAGGCCGGCAGCCAGCTGGTCGCGCGCCGCCTGGGCCGCCGACTGCGCCGCGGCCAGCGCGCTGCGCGCGGCCGCCTGCTGCGCCTTGGCGTGGTTGAACTCCTCCTGACCGACCAGGCCCTCGCCCACCAGCGGGGCGCGGCGCTTGACGTCGTCATCGGCGCGTGCAAGTTCGGCCTGGGCGCGGGCCACGTCGGCCTCGCGCAGCGCGATCTGGGCCTTCAGCGTGGTGTTGTTGGCGTAGAGCGCGCGCACCTCGCGCACCGTCTGCGCCAGCGTGGCCTCGGCCTGGGCCAGCGCCACCCGCGCCTCGGCCGGGTCCAGCGTCACCAGCACCTGGCCGGCGCGCACGGCGTCGTTGTCGTCGGCGCCCAGCGCGACCACGGTGCCGCCGACCTGCGGCGTGATCTGCACCACGTTGCCGCCCACGTAGGCGTTGTCGGTGCTCTGCAGGTGGCGGCCATGCAGCCAGTGCCAGCCGGCCCAGGCGCCGCCGGCCAGCAGCACGACCAGGGCGATGGCGGTCAGGCCGCGCTGGCGGGCGGTGCGCGCCGCGGCAGGAGAAACAGAAGAGGCAGGGGCGTTCATCGGTGTCGTCTTTCGGTGGGGCGCGGCCAGCTCAGCGGGCGGCCAGCGCGGTGTCGTCGGTCCAGCCGCCGCCCAGCGCCTTGATCAGCGCGAGGCGGTTGTCGAGCTGACGCGCCTGCAGGTCCACGGCGTTGCGGCGCTGCGCCAGCACGGCGGTCTCGGTGGCCAGCACGGTGAGCTGGTTGCCCAGGCCGGCGGCGTAGCGCTTCTCGGCGATGGTGTGGGCCTGCTCGGCCGCGGCCAGGGCACTCGCCTGCTCGGCGCGCTGGCGCTGCAGCGATTGCTCGGAGGCCAGCGCATCGCCGGCCTCGCGCACCGCGTCCAGCAGCGTGACGTTGTACTGCGCGATGGCGGCGTTGCGTTCGGACTCGCGGCCCTGCAGCGCGGCGCGCAGTCGGCCGCCGTCGAACAGCGGCAGGCGCAGCGCCGGCTGCACGCCCAGCTGGCGGCTGCCCAGGTCGAACAGCCGGTCCAGTCCCAGCGCCGACAGGCCCGCATAGGCCACCAGGTTGATGCTGGGGTAGAAGGCGGCCTCGGCGGCGCGCACATCGGCCAGGCTGGCCTCGACGCGCCAGCGCGCCGCCACCAGGTCGGGCCGGCGGCCCAGCAGGTCGGCGCCCAGCGTGGCTGGCAGCACGGGACTGCGCAGGTCCGTCAGGCGCGGTGACAGGCTGCTCAGCGCCTCGGGCGGCTGGCCGCTGAGCACCGCCAGCTGGCGGCGCAGCAGCGTGGTCTGTTCGTCCAGCGCTTCGAGCTGCACGCGCAGGTCGGGCAGCGCGGCGTCGGCCTGCAACTGCTCGACGCGGGTGTCCAGACCGGCGGCAACACGGCGCTGGGTGATCTGGCGGATGCGCTCACGCTGGGCCGTCTGGGCCTGCAGCACCTCGCGCTGCGCCAGCAGACGGGCCAGCGCCACATGGCCGCGCGCGATCTGGGTGGCCAGGCCGTTGGCGGCGGCGGCGGCTTCGGCACGGGCCGCACGGGCCTGGCCCAGCGCCGCAGCCTGCTCGGCGGCCTGGGCGCCGAACAGGTCGGGTGACCAGGCCAGCGCGGCCTGCAGCTCGCCCGAGCTCCAGGTATCGCCCGCGATCGGGGCGGGCACCAGGCCATGTTCCGAGTAGCGCTGGCGCGTCAGGCTGGCGCTCAGCTGGGCCTGCGGACCGTGGGCCGCCAGCAGGACGTCGGCCTGGGCCTGGGCGCGGCGCACGCGCTCGCGTGCCACGGCCAGGCTGGGTTGGTCGCGCAGGGCCTGCTCGATCAGGGTGTCGAGTTGGGCGTCGCCCAGCACGCGCCACCAGTCGGCGGCCGGCAGTGCCTCGGTGCGTGCGGCCAAGGCCAGCGCCTGGCCATCGTCGAGCCGCGCGGCCTGCGCACGGTCGCCAGGCGTGGCGCAACCGGCCAGCAGCGCGACCGCCAGGGCCAGCGCGGCCATGCGGCGGGGGGATGGGGTCGGGCGGGGCGTCATGCCGGATCCTTCGGGTCGGGTTGCGCATCACCCTGGCGCAGCCGCTCGCCGTTGGCCAGCATGCGCGTCAACAGGTCGACCAGGGTGCGCCACTCGTCGTGGCTGAACCCACGCAGGTGGCCATTGAGCACGTCGGCCAGCACCTGGGGCACGCGGCGCGCGACCTTGCGGCCCTCGTCGGTGAGCACCAGGTTGACGACGCGACGGTCCTCGGTGGAGCGCTCGCGACGCACCAGGCCCTTGGCCTCGAGGCGGTCGAGAGAGCGGGTCATCGCGCCCGGGTCGATCTCCAGGTCGCGCGCCAGGCCGGCCACGGTGTGGCCTTCCTTCATCACCAGCTTGTACAGCGGCAGCCACTGCACATAGGTGAGGTCACAGCTGGCCAGCTGGGCATCGGCCTGCGCCAGGATGGAGCTGATGACCTTGCGCATCAGGTAGCCCACGCTCTCGTCCGGCCGGTACTGGCCCGGCTGGTAGAAGCCAGCGGGCTCGGGTTCTTTCTTTGCCATGCCCGCCAGTTTAGTTGCCTATGCAATGATTGCTTGGTCATTATTTGAATAGTCCAGCGTTTTGGCAGGGTTTTTACGAGGGTGCGATCCAGGCCCCACCTGCTGCCTACACTGCACGCATGGCTACCCGTCCCGACCGTCCCACCGGCAGCAGCCCCCAATCGCTGTCCGGCCTGCTGCCCTTTCTCCGTCCCTACCGCCTGCAGATCGCGCTGGCGCTGCTGTTCCTGGTGCTGGCAGCGGTGTCCACGCTGCTGCTGCCTGCGGCCCTGAAGTCCCTGGTCGACCAGGGCATCGTGGCGGCCGATCCGGGGCAGCGCGTGATGGCGCTGCGCGAGCATTTCCTGGCGCTGTTCGGCGTGGGTGCGGCGCTGGGCGTGTTCTCGGCCAGCCGCTTCTACATGGTGACCTGGCTGGGCGAGCGCATCACCGCCGATCTGCGCGATGCCGTCTACGCCCACGTGCTGCGGCAAAGCCCCGAGTTCTTCGAGACCACCGCCACCGGTGAGGTGCTCTCGCGCCTGACCACCGACACCACCCTGGTGCAGACGGTGGTCGGCTCCAGCCTCAGCATGGGCCTGCGCAACACCGTGATGGGCATCGGCGCGCTGGCGATGCTGATCGTCACCAACCCCTGGGTGATGTTCCAGGTGATGGGCATCCTGGTGGTGGTGGTGCTGCCGGCCCTGGCCTTCGGCCGCCGGGTGCGCAAGCTCAGCCGCGCCAGCCAGGACCGCGTGGCCGATTCCTCCGCGATCGCCGCCGAGGTGCTCAACGCCATGCCGGTGGTGCAGAGCTACGTGGCCGAGCCGCGCGAGGCCGCGCGCTTCTCGCTGGCCACCGAGGCCGCCTTCGACACCGCCCGCAAGCGCACCCGCGTGCGCTCGCTGCTGGTGGCCTTCCTGATCACTGCCACCTTCGGCGCGCTGCTCTGGGGCCTGTACCAGGGCACCCAGGCGGTGCTGCATGGCGAGATCACCGCCGGCCACCTGGGCCAGACCGTGCTGTACGTGATCCTGCTGGTCAGCTCGGTGGCGGTGCTCTCCGAGGTCTGGGGCGATCTGCTGCGCGCCGCCGGCGCCACCGAGCGCCTGATGGAGCTGCTGCACGCGCGCTCGCCGATCGAATCGCCTGCCGCGCCGCAGTCCCTGCCGGCCACGCGCGGCGGCTCGTCGCTGCAGTTGCAGGGCGTGCGTTTCCGCTACCCGTCGCGGCCGCAGCAGGCGGCGCTGGACGACGTCAGCCTGAGCGTGCAGCCGGGTGAGACCGTGGCCCTGGTCGGCCCCAGCGGTGCCGGCAAGAGCACCGTGCTGCAGCTGCTGCTGCGCTTCTACGATGTGGCCGAGGGTTCGGTGCAGGTGGACGGCGTCGATGTGCGCCACGCCGACCTGGCCGCGCTGCGCGCGCGCATCGGCATCGTGCCGCAGGACAGCGTGATCTTCAGCGCCAGCGCGATGGAGAACATCCGCTACGGTCGCCCCGACGCCACCGACGAGGAGGTGATCGCCGCCGCCAAAGCCGCCTTCGCGCACGACTTCATCCTGGCCCTGCCCGAGGGCTATGCCAGCTTCCTGGGCGAGCGCGGCGTGCGCCTGTCGGGCGGCCAGCGCCAGCGCCTGTCGATCGCGCGGGCGATGCTGAAGAACCCGCCGCTGCTGCTGCTGGACGAGGCCACCAGCGCGCTGGACGCCGAGAGCGAGCGCATGGTGCAGGCGGCGCTGGAATCGGCCATGCAGGACCGCACCACGCTGGTCATTGCCCACCGCCTGGCCACGGTGCAGCGCGCCGACCGCATCGTCGTGCTGGAACACGGCCGCATCGTCGAGCAGGGCACGCACGCCGAACTGGTGGCGCGCGGCGGCCTGTACGCCCGGTTGGCGGCGATGCAGTTCCAGCCCGGCTGATCAGCGCGTCGCACCGCCCAGCCAGGGCGACACGGCGCGCCAGCGCGTGGCGGTGGCGGCCAGCACCCACGAGCCGCCCACGGTGATCCCCAGCACCGCGCCCGCTTCGGCCAGCGGCGCCAGCCCCAGCGGCTTGAGCGTCACCACCGCGCCGATCAGCAGCGTCTGGTGCAGCACATAGACCGGGAACACCCGCGCCGCCAGCCCAGGCCACCGGGTGCTGATGGCGCCCAGCCAGCGCTGGCCGAATCCCAGCGCGGCCAGCACGCCGCACCACTGCTGCAATGCGAAGCCGGCCCGGACCAGTGCCGCCGGCGCGGGCTCACCCAGCAGCTGCGATGCCGCGAATGCCGTCACCGCCAACGCCAGCGCCAGGTGCCGCAGGCGCGCGATCGCCGCCCAGGCGCCTGGCGTGCGCGCCCAGACGGCGCCGGCCAGGAACGCCGGGACGTACTGCGCATGGGCCAGCGGGTCGTGGATCAGGTCGTGGGTGACGTCAAACCAGGGCCGCAAGGCCAGCCGGCCGGCGGCCAGCAGCAGCCAGGGCGCCCACAGCAGGCTCCATGCGCCCAGGCGCGTGGCCAGCCAGGCCCCGGCCTCATCCAGCGCCCTGGGCCAGCGCCGCAGCGTGGCCCACAGCAGCCCCGTGTAGACCATCAGGTAGGGCAGGAACCACAGGTGGTTCCAGGTGGGCAGCACCAGGCAGTGCCCGGCTGCATCACAGAAGCCGTGGTAGCCGCGCAGGTACAGGCCCATGAAGTCGAGGAAGTCGCCGGTGTAGCCGAACTGCTCACGCACCTGCCACCAGGCCTGCGGCGGCACGATCAGCAGCACGCCCAGCAGCAGTGGTGCACCCAGGCGCGTCATCCGGGCGCGCAGCCATCCCGGGGGCGCACCAGCGATCGTCAGGCTGGTGACCGCACCGGAGATGGCGAACAACAGGCTCATCCGCCACGGGTTGAGCGCCAGCATCCAGGGCGCCAGCGCGGCGCTGGTGACACCGCCCTTCACATGCCAGGGCCAGGGCACATAGGCCATGCCCACGTGGTAGAGCAGCAGCGCACCCAGCGCCAGCAGGCGCAGGTCATCGAGGAAATGCAGGCGGTGCGGCGAGGTCATGGCGGCCAGCGCCGAGTGTGACACCCCGGCCGCGGGATAATCCGGCCCCATGAGTTCCGCCGCCCGCCCTGTCCGCTCGCAGTACGAAGATTTCATGCGCCATGTCTGGGAACACGGCGTGGCCAAGGGCGACCGCACCGGCACCGGCACGCGCAGCGTGTTCGGTCACCAGATGCGCTTCGACCTCTCCGAAGGCTTCCCGCTGGTGACCACCAAGAAGGTCTTCCTGAAGGCGATCATCGTCGAGCTGCTGTGGTTCCTGCGCGGCGACAGCAATGTCAAGTGGCTGCAGGAGCGTGGCTGCACGATCTGGGACGAGTGGGCGCGCGAGGACGGCGAGCTGGGGCCGGTCTATGGCGTGCAGTGGCGCAACTGGCCCACGCCGGACGGTGGCCACATCGACCAGATCGCGCAGGTGGTGCAGCAGCTCAGGAGCAACCCCGACAGCCGCCGCATCATCGTCAGCGCCTGGAACGTGGCCGACCTGGACAAGATGGCGCTGATGCCCTGCCATGCCTTCTTCCAGTTCTACGTGGCGCCGGCCACCACGCCGGGTGGCCGCGGCAAGCTCAGCTGCCAGCTCTACCAGCGCAGCGCCGACATCTTCCTGGGCGTGCCCTTCAACATCGCCAGCTACGCGCTGCTGACCCACATGCTGGCCCAGCAGTGCGACCTGGACGTGGGCGATTTCATCTGGACCGGCGGCGACTGCCACCTCTACACCAACCACTTCGAGCAGGTGCGCACGCAGCTGGCGCGCACGCCCTTCCCCTACCCGGTGCTGAACATCAGGCGCCGCCCTGACTCGATCTTTGATTACCAGTACGAGGACTTCGAGGTGCTGGAGTACCAGCACCATCCGGCCATCAAGGCCGACGTCGCGGTCTGATGCTGCAGCCGCGCCAGATCGCGGTGCTGGTGGCCCTCACGCTGATGTGGGGCGTCAACTGGCCGATGATGAAGTTCAGCCTGCGCGAGCTGTCGCCGCTGTACTTCCGTGCCATCACGATGACCGGCGGCGCGCTCACGCTGTACCTGTACTACCGCTTCTGGCGCGGCGTCGATATGCGCTGGCCGCGCACCGAGTGGCGACAGGTGGCACTGCTGGCGCTGCCCAACATCTTGGCCTGGCACTTCTGCTCGATCACCGGCCTGCAGGCGCTGGCATCAGGGCGCGCCGCGATCCTGGGCTTCACGATGCCGGTGTGGACGGTGCTGATCACGCTGGTGCTGGCCCACGAGCGGCCCAGCGGCCGGGTGCTGCTGTCGGCCGTCGCCGCACTGGCCGCGGTGCTGCTGCTGTCCTGGCAGGAACTGGCCCATCTGGCTGGTCGGCCCGAAGGCGTGCTGTGGATGCAGGCCGCCGCCTTCAGCTGGGCGGCCGGCACGGTGCTGATGCGCCGCACCACCTGTCCCATGCCCACCGAGGCGGTGACGGTGTGGATGATGGCGCTGGGTTCGGCCTTCTTCTGGTGCGTGGCGCCACTGCTGGAGGCCACGCCCAGCCCGGCGGCCTGGAGCACCGGCCTGTGGTGGTCGCTGCTCTATGGCGTGCTGCTCAACTATGGCGTGGCCCAGGTGATCTGGTTCGGCATGGCGCGCACGCTGCCGCCCTCGGCCAGCGCCTTCTCGATCATGGCCGTGCCGCTGGTGGGCACCGCGGCGGCCACCGCGATCGTCGGCGAATGGCCGCGGCCGCTGGACCTGGTGGCGGCACTGGCCATCGTGCTGGCCATCGCCAGCGCGCTGCTGCCGCGCCGACAATCGGCCCCATGAGCGACACCCGCCCCGACCTGGTCCTGATCGCCGCGCTGGCCCGTGGCCGCGCGATCGGCCGCGCCAACCAGCTGCCCTGGCACCTGCCGGAGGACCTGGCCCACTTCCGCCGCAGCACCCAGGGCGCGCCGGTGCTGATGGGCCGGCGCACCTGGGAATCACTGCCCGAGCGTTTTCGTCCGCTGCCTGGACGGCGCAACCTGGTGCTGAGCCGTCAGACCGGCCTGGTCTGTCCCGGCGCCGAGGTCGTGGGCAGCGTGCCCGAGGCGCTGGCGCGCTGCGCCGGCGTGCCGCGGGTGTTCGTGATCGGTGGCGCCGAGCTGTACGTCCAGGCACTGCCGCTGGCCGATGAGTTGCTGCTGACCGAGCTGGCGCTGGACGTGCCGGACGCCGACGCCTTCTTCCCCGACTGGCCGACCACCGACTTCACCGAGGTGGCCCGCGACACCCGCCACGCCGCCGCGCCCAACAACTTCGACATCAGCTTCGTCACCTACCGGCGACGGCGCTGAGGCTCGCCAGCGGCGGGCCCTGGCTCGGCCCGTCAGCCGAACTTCGGCCGCGCATCCGTGTGTGCTGGTCGGGGTGGCCAGGGACGTTGCCGCCCACCGCAACGTTCATCAGCAGGTAGAAGGGCTGGTCGAAGGGCGCCGGCCAGGGGTTCAGATCGGCCTCGGCGCGCGCCTCCACGCCCTGCCCTGCCTCGCGCCAGCTGCAGCTCCACCAGTGGCGGTAGCTGCAGGTCTGCACCTCGTCCACAACGAAGCGGATCTCGCCCGGCTCCCACTCCACGGCGTAGGTGTGCCAACCGGCCACGCTGGAGTCGGCAGGCAGGCGATGAGTGGTGTGGCGAGCGAGCGGCGCGGTAAGGCCGAACCGACATGCAGGCTGTTGAGCACCTCGTGCGGCTGCTCGCCGACGATCTCCATCAGGTCGATCTCGCCGCTGGCGGCCCAGCCGCCCTAGTGGTCATCGGCTGGCAGCATCCACAAGGCGGGCCACAGGCCCTTGCCCCAGCGCATGCGGGCACGGAACTCGACGCGGCCATCGCGCTTGGCGAACAGCACCCGGCCGTCGCGTGCCTGGGTCTTCAGCCGTGCCGAGGTGTAGCCACAGCCGTGCAGCGGCGCCTGGACCGCGCGAATGAACACGCTGCTGTCACGCACCTGCACGTTCTCGGGCTCCGACGTGTAGTACGGCAACTCATCGTTGCCCCAGCCCGGCACCCAGCCGTGTACCCGATCGTCGTAGAAGCCATTGCCCAGATCGAAGTCCCACTTGCTGCGGTCGAACGTGTCGCCGTCAAACTCGTCGTGCCAGACCAGGGTCCAGATCTTGGTCGTGGGCGGCTCCATCGTCGCCTCGGGTGTCAGGCGGCCTGAGGCTGCTGACGCTGCGCACGCTGGGACTGCAGGAAGTGGCGGTACCAGTGGTAGCTCTGCTTGGGCGTGCGGGCCAGCGTGGCGTAATCGACGTGGACGATGCCGAAGCGCTTGGCGTAACCCGAGGCCCACTCGAAGTTGTCCATCAGGCTCCAGACCATGTAGCCAGCCATCGGCACGCCGGCGGCCAGGGCCTGGTGGGTGGCGGCGATGTGGCGGGCGATGTAGTCGCGACGTTCGGTGTCCATGACCTGGCCGTCGACCAGTTCGTCACGGAAGGCCGCGCCGTTCTCCATCACGTAGACCGGCGGCAGGTCCCAGTCACGGTGCAGGCGCAGCAGCAGTTCGGTCAGGCCCTCGGGCACGACTTCCCAGCCCATGTCGGTGAGCGGCAGGCCACTGGACTGCGCGCTCCAGCCGCCACTGGCGCTGACCACGCCGCGGGTGTAGTAGTTGATGCCCAGGTAGTCCATCGGCGTGGCGATCGCGGCCAGATCGCCGGGCTCGATGCGCGGCGCGTCGGCCCCCAGGTGCTGCCAGACGTCCTCGGGATAGCGCCCCAGCAGCAGCGGATCCATGTACCAGCGCACCAGGCGGCCATCCTCCAGCCAGGCGGCGGCGCGGTCCTCGGGGCTGTCGGTGGCCGGGCCGATCGGTGACAGGTTCAGCACGATGCCCAGGCGGCTGCGGCAGCCGTCGGCACGCAGCGCCTGCAGCGCCAGGCCATGGCTCAGCAGCAGATGGTGCGCGACCTGCATCGCGGTGCCACGATGGCGGATGCCGGGCGCGAAGATCCCGCTCTCATGGCCCAGCACCGCCATCACCCAGGGCTCGTTGTGGGTGGTGACGGCGGCCAGACGGTCACCCAGCCGGGCATTCACCGCGCGGGCGTAGTCGACGAAGCGGTGCACGGTGTCGCGCACCGCCCAGCCGCCGCCGTCCTGCAGCGCCTGAGGCAGGTCCCAGTGGTTCAGCGTCAGGTAGGGGCGCAGGCCGCGGGCCAGCAGGCCGTCGACCAAGCGGTCGTAGAAGGCCAGGCCGGCCTCGTTGAAGGCACCGCGGCCGTCGGGCTGCACGCGCGGCCAGCTGACTGAAAAACGGTAGGCGTCGACCCCCAGCCGCGCGATCAGGTCCAGGTCCTCGTCCACGCGCTTGATGTGGTCGCAGGCGATGTCGCCGTTCGAGCCGTCGGCAATCGCGCCGGGCTGGCGGCAGAAGCGGTCCCAGATGGACTCGCCCTTGCCAGCTTCATGGGCGGCGCCTTCGATCTGGAAGGCGCTGGTGGCCACGCCCCAGACGAAGTCGGGGGGAAAGGATGGGAGCTCGGTGAGGGTCCGGGACATGGTGGCGGTCAGCGTGGTCGGCCTTCATCAGGCCCGATCGGATTCGAAACTGAAAGCGCTTTCATTTTGCCAGAGATTCTGCGTGGAGGGGGGCCGCAACAGGCTGCAGGAAAACCCCGAACCCCACGGTTCGGCGTGGACCGCGCGAGGGGATCAGCGCTGCAGGCGGCGCACCGACTCGCGCGGCACCAGTTGCAGCGGCGGCAAGGCCACCTGCGCAGGCTCGCCGCGCAAGAGGGCCATCATCGCGCCCGCGGCCTGGAAGCCCATCTCGTAGACGGGCTGGCGCACCGTGGTCAGCGGCGGGATGGCGAAGCGCGCCGGCGCCAGATCGTCGAAGCCCACCAGCGAGACGTCGTCGGGCACCCGCACATGGCGCCGGTACAGGCCCAATGCCGCGCCGATCGCAGTCTGGTCATTGGCGGCGAAGATCGCGGTGAAAGGCCGCTGGGCGTCGAGGAGGCGGTTCACCGCCAGCAGGCCGCCCGCCTCGGTGTAGTCACCCGGGGTCACCAGCGCCGGGTCGAACGGCAGGCCGGCGCGGTCCAGCGCATCGCGGTAGCCGGCCAGCCGTTCGTGGGCATCGGCATGGTCGGGTTCGCCAGCGATGTGGGCGATGCGGCGGTGGCCGCAATCGATCAGGTGCTGCGTGGCCATGGCCGCGCCAGCCCGGTTGTCAAGGGTCAGGCCATGCACGCGCGGGCCTTCCATGGTGCGGCCCACCACCACCAGTGGCAGGTGGCCGGCGCCGGCCTGCAGCGCGCGGCTGGACAGGCGCCCGGCCAGCACGATCAGCCCGTCGACGCGGCGGGCGATCAGCGCCTCCAGCGCCTTGCGCTCCTCGACCTCCTGCCAATGGCCGCTGACAAAGATCGGGATGTAGCCGGCCTCGTCCAGCCGGTCCTCGATGGCATGCAAGGCCTCGCCATAGAAGGGGCTGCTGATCGTCTGCGTCAGCACGCCGATGCTCAGCGTGCGCCCACCGGCCAGGCCCCGAGCCACAGGGTTGGGCCGAAAGCCCAGCGACTGGATCGCGGCGTCCACCGCCTGCTGCTTGGCCTGGCTGACCCGGGCGGTGCCGTTGAGGATGCGCGAGACCGTGCTGGGCGACACACCTGCCGTGTGCGCGACCATCTCCAGGGTCACCACGCCAGCGGCACCGCCATCGGTGGCGGGGGTTGAGGAGCCCCGTGCACGGCGGGGAGAGGGCTTGCTGCTCATCAGGCGCGATCCAGCACGGATGGCCGGGCGCGCCGCCTTCATGGCAGATCGACGCGGCTGGCCGGGGCTGACTGCATTGTGGCAGTCCGCCAAGCGACCCACGCCGACCTTCGGCCCGCGGGCCTCTACTCGATCGTGATGCCGCCCACCAGCACCACGGTGGTCGGGTAGACGCCCGAGCCGTTGGCCACCGACAGGTTGGCGCCGCTGGTGAGTGTGCCGTCGGACAGCGCGATGCCCCCACCCACCCCCTGGAACGACAGCTGCGACACCGGTGACTTGGCCAGCGCGTCGGCCACACTGCTGGCGGCGCCCCCGCAGTCCTGCGACAGCGCGAAGGAGCTCCATGGCAGCGCATAGTCGGTGGCCACGGCGGCGGCGGCGGTGACCACGCGGCGCAACTGCAGCCGGCAATCGGTGTTGGCGCCCGCGGTGAAGCGCTTGCCCAGGTCGGCGACGATCATGACGTTGTGGTTCGGGGCGCTGAACCACTCGGCGTTCACCCCCAGCTTGAACTTCAGCTGGGTCTGCGCGCCCACCTGCACGCCAGGCGTGTCCACGCCATTGACGAAACCACCGGTGAGGCCGGGCGCCTGCACATAGACGCCCATGAACAGGTCGGTGGCCGGCGTGGCGGTCTGGTGGTAGTAGAAGAAGTAGCTCTCGGCGGCCGTCTTGGTGGGCGTGAACTCGCCACCGCTGCCGCAGTTGGCCGGGTCGCCGTTGCAGGTGAAGCCGTCCAGGTTGCTGCCGCTGAAGCCACCGAACTCGCCGCCCTCGACGGTGCGGTTGCCCGACCCGAAGCCGCTGGCAAAGACCAGCGCCGACGTGCTGCCGCCGCTTGGCAGCGGGTAGACGATGTCCTCGATGTAGTAGGTGCGCGCCGCACCCACTGACGCGCCCGGTGTGCCGAAGTCGAAGAACACCGACAGGCGGTCGTAGCTGGCGGCCAGGTCCAGGGCGGCCGTGCCGGCCACCGCGTTGGCGAAGTTGAAGCTCAGGGTCTGCCAGCCCGAGGCGGTGCTCACCGTGGCCTCGGTCTCCACCGACTTCGCAGCGTTTGTCGAGTCCTCCACCTTCATGCGCACCGGGATGCCCGCCACCGGTGACCAGACGCGCGCGGTGATCGTGGTCTTGCCCGCAGCGAAGCCGATGCGCGGGATGGTGCTGCCAGCCGCGATGGAAATGGTCGTGCCGGCCCACAGTTCGGCGGTGGCGCTCTTGACGATGCGTGCCACCTTGTTGGCGGCGTTGGCGGGATCGGCCGCGATGGTGGCGTCCTCGGCGCCGCCGAAGCCGGTCAGCGTGGGCGCGCTGGCTTCGTCCATCGTGATGGTCTGGCTGGCCGCAGCGCCGGCGCAGGTGGCGCTGAAGCGGCTGCCCACGAAGCTCAGGTCGTCGAGGTAGTAGGTGCGTGCGCCGGACGTGGCGCCGGGGGTGCCGAAGTCGAAGAAGATCGACGCCTTGTCGTAGGTGTGGGCGGTGTTCAGCGCCGGCGTGCCCGACACCGGTCTGGCGAAATCGAACACCAGGGTCTGCCAGCCCGCGGCCACCGAAACCATGGCCTCGGTTTCCACCGTTTGCGCGCTGTTGGCCGAGTTCTCCACCTTCAGGCGCACCGGGATGCCGGCCACCGGCGACCACACGCGTGCCGACAGCTGGGTCTTGCCGGCAGCGAACGGCAGCCGGGCGATCGCGTCGCCGGGGCACATCACCAACGTGGTGCCCGCCCACACCTCGGCGGTGGCGCTCTTGACCACCCGGGCCACCTTGTTCGCGGCGTTGGTGGGGTCCGCCACCACGCTGGCATCCTCGGCGCCGCCAAAGCCGACCAGTGTGGGCGCGGTGGCCTCGTCGAAGCTGACCAGCGAGGTGCGCGCCACGGTGTAGAAGGGCTTGCTGGCCGAGGTCTCGACGTTGGCGGTGCCCACGGCGTCCGTGACGCCCGCGGCGACCACGGTAACCTCGACCGTGCCCGTGGTGTCCGGCGCGGGCGTCACCACCAGCGTGGCGCTGGTTCCGGAGAGACGGGTGAAGGCCCCCTTGGTGCCGCCGCTGACCGTGATGTCGTCGGCGGTGAAGCTGGTGCCGACGTCCACATTGAACGTGAAGGTGAAGGTGATGTCGCCGGTGGCCGTCTCGTCGCTGATGTTGTTGCTGATCGTCACCACGGGCGCGGTCGCCGTGACCTCGTTGCCGCCGGTCTGCGGAGCCGCACTGTCGTTGCCGCCACCGCAGGCGGCCAGGGTGAACATCAGCGCGACGGCCGCCGTGGCGGCGAGGGTCTGGCGCGGGCGACGGGTCGTCATGGCGGTGATCCTGGGTGTCGGTGCGGTGAAGGCCATCGGGGGGATGCGCAGGGCGGTCAGGCGCCGTCGGCGCGGGCCAGTCGGCCGGGGGGCACCTCCAGTTGCCGGCCGTCCGAGAAGCGCACACGCAGCGGCTGGCGACCGGCATTGAAGGCCAGGTAGGTGCGCTGCCCATCGGGGCGGCGGAAGACCTGGTAGAGCGTGGTGTCGGCGGTGATGCTGGTGTCGGGCGCGCCCATCGCCACCAGGCTGAGCAGGAAGTGCAGCGTGTGGCTGCGGCTGTCGCCGGCCTCGACGGCGCCCCAGCGGTCCCAGCCGGCCAGCGCGGCCTCGGGATCGGCCAGTGCACCGTACTTGGCGAAGATGTCCTGCCAGATGTCGGGCGGATCGAAGCGCTTGCCGCGCTCGGCCCAGATCTTCTGCTCGTCCTTCAGCGACGCCAGGTTGCGCCGGATGTAGTCGGGGTGGCTGGCGAAGTAGGTGGAAACGGTGGTGATCGGCAGCAGGTTGATGCCGGTGATCTGCCGCGGCTCGTCGATCCACCAGGTGTTGTGCGCGTACTTGCCGCCGAAGACCATGCTGACGTCGGCGTTGCGGTACTCGGGCGCGAAAACAATGCGGTGCAGGTCGAACCAGTAGTGGCGCACCGCCTCGGTCTCGGTGACCAGCATCCATGTGCCCAGGTCACGCAAGGCCGCGTCGCCGGTCACCTCGCCCCACAGGATCAGGCCGGTCCAGGCGTTCAGCGCCTCGCTGGACGACTCCTGGTTGTTGCCCCACTCGCCCAGGCCGATGCCCGAGGCCCAGCTGTGGCCCTCGTAGGGGTCGAAGGTGCGCAGGAAGGGAAAGTCGGCGCGCCCGCGCTCGGTGGTGGCAATGTCCTTGACCAGCAGATCGACCATGTCGCCCCAGCGACCGCGGGCCGCCCAATCGGGGTCACGCAGCCCGATCTCCGCGATCGCGCGGATCCAGTAGCCGTAGTGGAAATGGTGGTCGTTCATCTGCACCACCGCGAAGTACTCCTCGGGGTAGCCCACCACCGTGCCCATGGCCTGGTCCCAATGGAAGAAGCGCCGACGGTCGGTGCCTGAGAACCACTCCTCGACGCGCTTCTTCAGCAGGCCCAGCAGGCGCTCGGCGCCCTCGCGGTCGCCCTGCTGCTCGCAGACATCGAGCATCTTGACCAGGCGCAGCAAGCCCTTGCCCTGCCAGTACGGCCCCTCACCGCCCTGTTGCAGCATGCGGTGGGCGTTGCGCACATCGGCCTTGAGGGCCTCGCGCAGGTCGCCCACGCGCGGGCTGCTGTCGGGCACCGCAGGCCAGTAGGGCACGAAGCCGGTGTAGCGGCTGGTGGTGGTGAAGCGCTTGTCGGCCAGCAGCTTCATCGGGCCGCGCAGCGTGGCGTAGGTCGGGCCAAGGCGGCCCTCGACGCTGGCGTTGCCGTGCCAGTGGTGCGGGTACAGACCTAGCAGCGGCATGGTCTCGCTGCCCTCGAGCGCTTGGGTGGTGGCGGTGAAGACGGTCTCGACCCGGCCGCTGGCGCGGTCAACGCTCCAACTGACCCGGGTGTCGGTGACCGCCGCATAGGCATGTCTGAGCAGCAGGGCCTGGGTGGCGGCACTGTCGTCGGGCAGGGCCGCGGCGACCAGATAGCCCGGGCCGGCCGGCAGGCGGGCGATCCATTCGGTCGGCGCGGCCTGCTCCCACTGCACGCCGGTCGGGCCGTACAGCGCGTAGGGCGTGCCGGCCACCCGCAGCAGCAGCGCCCGTGGGTCGGCCGAGGACAGGCGCTCGGCCGGCGACTTCAGGCGCACCCGCAGGTCGCCGCGGCCGATGCGCAGCCAGACGTAGGGGCTGCCATGGGCCACGGTGGCGTCGAAGCGGTCGGCGCCTCGGCCCATCGCGATATCCACCGCCCAGTCGCTGGCGCCGGCCAGCAGGGCCCGGCCGGGCTCGAAGGCCGTCGGCGCGATCAGCAGCGCGTCGTGGTGGGCGTAGTGGATCTCGACATCGCGGCGCTCGGTCGGCACCACCGCCTTCTTCGGCAGCGACACCTCCAGCCCGGCGGCGGTGGGTTTGGCGGTCAGCGGCAGCGCATGCAGCGCCTCGGGCTTGTCGCTGAAGATCAGCGTCGAGTACCACTGGTTGGTGGGCGCGGCGCGGCGCGCCATCGCCTCGGTGCGGTGCGGGGCGCGCGGCACCGGGGCGTTGCCGCGCGGGCTCAGGCTGACCCGCCCGGCACCGAGCGCCACCGAGTCTGCCTGTGCCCAGGCGGCGGTGTGGACGGTGCCCCAACCGGCGCCCAGCGCGGGCATCAGGGCCAGGAGATCGCGGCGGGTGAGGCTCATGGCGAGGTCTCGAACGCCCGGACTGGGCAGTGGGAGGATTGTGTATGAAAGCGCTTTCAGCACTATCTGTCGTTTTCCCGGATATCGTCGATCCGAGGTTGCGGGAAAACACGGGTGGCCGATCCGTTGACTCGTGAGGGTATCGGGCCTATCGTCTGAAAGCGCTTTCAGCCTCGAGCCCGATTCCGGCCCTGTCGCCGATCTGCCCAGCCTGGCTGCGCCCACCTCTGCACCGTCGTCCCGAGGGCCTCCATGCCGCCACCGAACCGCCTCCTCCCGCTCCTGCAGCGCCTGCCACGCTCGCAGGGGCGCCGACGCGCCCGCCACGCGCTGCTGGCCCTGGGCGCCACGCTGGCCACGGTACCCAGCGTCGCCGTGGAACTGGGACCGTTCAGCCTCACCGGCTTTGCCAAGGCTGAAGCGACCAGTACCACCAATGTCTGCGAGGACTGCCAGCGCGAACTGGGCGAGAACCGGCAGCGCGTCTGGGCCGACGACCTGGCCTTCGGCAAACCGTTTGGCACGCGCGCCGATCACGTCACGCTGTTCCAACCCTACCTGGGCTACAAGCAGCGCGTGGGCGGTGGCTTCGAGGTCTTCGGCCTGCTGAGCCAGCGCTGGCGCGACGGCAAGGTGGACCTGGACGGCTGGCTCTATGAGCGCAACCTGGGCGTGGCCCACGAGGACTGGGGCCGCCTGACGATCGGCGCGATGACCACCCGCGGCTGGAGCGTGCCCGACTACCCCTATGCCTTCAAGGCGATCGGCTCGGACTTCTGGGGCGGCGGCGTGGGCTCCTCCACGGCCTGGAGCGACAGCGGCGCTGCCTATGGCCTGTTGAGCCGCGCCGTGCGCTACATGTCGCGCCCGGTCGAGATGTTCGGCGGCGATGTGCTGCTGGAGGCCACCTACGACTTCGGCAAGTCCGGCTGGACACGCAACCGGCCGTCCTTCCTGGAGCTGTACGCCAAGTACATCGGCCGCGACCTGCTGGTCGATGTGATCGTGCAGTCGGCCAAGAACGGCGAGCCGGTGGCCTGGGGCAAGGCGCCCTTCGGTGGCCTGACGCCCTTCCCGGCCGACGACCCGCTGCTGGGCGGCTCCAGCCAGGGCATGGCCATGCTGATGGTGCGCCACCTGCTGAACCCGCAGCTGGAGCTGTCGGGCGGCGTGCGCTTCAACCGCTGGAGCGGCGCCTATGCGGTGCAGACCACGCCCGGCGCGCTGGGCCGCTGGAACAACATGTTCAACGTCGACTGGGGCGGTGTCGACGCCAACGGCGTGCCCAATCCGGGCTACGCGGCGCGCTCGACCGACGGCATGCTGGGCGTGCGCTACCGCTGGGACGACCAGCTCACGCTGGGTGCCGGCCTGGTCTACCTGGGCCGGGCCAGCACCAAGAACCCCAGTGAGCGCGGCCAGAGCAACACGCTGAGCGTGGCCAGCGCCAGTGTCGGCTACACGGTCAACGAGCACATCAACCTGTACGCCTCGGCCAGCGCCTACCAGTACGGGCGCAAGGGGCTGGCGCCACTGTCGATGCCCGCCAACGACGCCTTCACCCGCATCGATTCGCGCGTCGCCACGCGCGGCAACTCGGTTGCCGTCGGCGTCAACTTCACGTTCTGAGGCCTGTCATGCATCCTCGACTCACCCCTGATCCTCGGCGACTGGCCCGCTGGACGGCTGTGGCCGCGCTCGTCCTGGCGGGCAGTGTGCTCGCACTGGCCGGCTGCGGCGGTGGCAGCAGCGGCGGCTACACCGAGCAGGCCGTCTCGCAGACCAGCGAGCGGCGTGTGCTGCCCAGCAGCCTGATGACGCGCGCCGCGGTCAACTACTCGCCCTACCGCACCGCGGCCAATGCCGACGACCTGGCCAACGAGGTGATCACACCGGCCCATGTGCTGGAAGACCTGCGACTGGTCCAGGCCACCGGCATCGGCACGATCCGCCTGTTCAGCAGCCGCGCCTTCGCCCGCACCGTGCTGGAGGTGATCCGCGACAACGCGCTGGACCTGAAGGTCTACCTGGGCGCCTACCCCAATCCGGTCACCGGTGATGCCGCCGAGGCCGACAACCTGGCCGAGCTGGACGCCTGCATCGCGCTGGCCAAGGACTTCCCCGACACCGTGGTGGCGGTGAGCGTGGGCAACGAGACCATGGTGGAGTGGTCGGCCCACAAGATCGCGGTGGCCGACATGGCCCGCTACCTCAAGCATGTGCGCGACGCGATCACCCAGCCGGTCACCACCGACGACAACTTCCTGTTCTGGGCTTCGGTGCCCAAGGCCATCGCCGAGGTGGTGGACTTTGCCGCGGTGCACGTCTACCCCTTCCTCGACACCTACTACAACCCCACGGCCTACGACTGGCGCCAGAAATCGGTGCCTGAGGCCGAGCGCGCCCAGGCCATGATCGACGCGACGATCACCGAAGCCAGGTCGCAGTTCGAACGCGCTCGCCAGGGCCTGGTCAAGCTCAACCTGGGCAGCCTGCCGATGCTGATCGGCGAAACCGGCTGGGCCGCGGTGGACACCGGCGGCGGCCCCAACCTGGCCTTCCGCGCCCACCCGGTGAACCAGAAGCTCTACCTCGACGCGCTGCAGACCTGGGTGCAGCAGGGTCGGCAGGACGCGCAGGGCCCGAAGGCGATCTTCGTCTTCCAGGCCTTTGATGAGCCCTGGAAGCAGGGGGACGACGGCTGGGGCCTGTTCAATGCGCAACGCCAGGCCCGCTATGCGGTCCAGGCGCTGGGCACCTGCGGCGTGACTTGGGCCTGCGAGGCCGGCAGCTACACCGATGCCGATGCCACGAAGTGGGTACCGCCCACACTGGCGCCGGCCGTGAGCACCGCGCGCTACACGCTGTTCGCCGACACCGCCACCGCCGACGACACCTTTGCCACCGGCCTGCGCTGGGACCCGTTCGCCTTCACCGGCTACCGCGAGTCCGCCACCGGCCCGGCCTCGACCGACGGCGGCGTATCCCTGGAGATCACGCCCAATCCGCTGAACTACGGCTGGGGCCTGTTCCGCTACTCGGGTGCAGGCGTGCTGGAGAACCTGTCCAGCTTTGCCAATGGCCGGCTGAACTTCCAGGTGCGCAGCGATGGCTACCCCGGCAAGATCGAGGTGGGCATCACCACCGACACCGAGGACCGTGACATCCAGGAAGCCTTCCTGCAGGTGGCCCCCGGCGACTACGGCTACTGCAACAACGGCAGCTGGTGCCAGGTCTCGATCCCGGTCAGCGCCTTCCTGGCCGTGAATCCGAAGCTGGACCTGCGCTACGTGAACTTCCGCTTCATCGTCGCCGACCGCTTCAGCTTCACCGGCAAGCCGCTGGACTACACCGGCCTGCCGACGCTGCACATCGACGACCTGCATTGGTCGCGTTGATGACCCCGGGCGCTGCGCTTCAGAGGGTGCTCCGTGCCCGCGACGACGGCCAGGCGCTGCGGCGGTCGCCGCAGGCCGCGCCGCGCGCCGGCTTTCAGCCCGCCGAGGGTCATGGCGACAAGCCGTGCCGCGTGCACATGACCAGCCGCAACGTCGAACTGGCCATTGATGGGCTGATCCACCCGGCCGGGTTCCCCTTGCCTGCGCTGGCCAAATGTGGGCGCGCCCGCGCCCGATAGTCTGTTGCCCATGTCCGCCACCCCACCGCACCGCGTTCCCTTCCGCAACAAGGTCGCCTTCGGCCTGGGCATGCTGGCCAACCAGATGTTCCCCGCTGCGCTGGGCATCTTCATGGTGGTGCTGGTGCAAGACATGGGATTTCCCAGCTGGATGTGGGGCATCCTGTTCTTCGTGCCACGGATCTTCGACTCGGTGATCGATCCGGTGATGGGCTTCATCTCCGACAACACGCGCTCGCGCTGGGGCCGGCGTCATCACTACGTCTTCCTGGGCGCGATCGTGATGGGCATCTCGTTCATCGCGATGTGGCAGCTCTACCGCGACGACAGCATCACCCGCAACTTCATCTACTTCCTGTTCTGGTCGCTGGTGTTCTACGCCGGGTTGACGCTGTTCAGCATTCCCTATGTGGCCATCGGCTACGAGATGAGCGACGACTTCCATGAGCGCACCAGCATCATGGCGGTGGCGCAGTGGATTGGCCAATGGGCCTGGGTGATCGCCCCGTGGTTCTGGGTGGTGATGTACGACCGCAATTGGTTCGACAACGCCGATGCGGCCACCCGCCACCTGGCCTGGTGGGTGGGCGGCATCTGCATGCTGCTGGCGATGGTGCCGGCGCTGTTCATTCCGCTGCGCTCCAGCGTGGACGACACGCACCTGGTACCGCTGACCTGGCGCAACCTTCAAGGCGGCGTGCGCGAGATCCTGAACGGTTTCAAGGAGGCCTTCGGGTCACCGCCGTTTCGCAAGCTGTGTTTCGCCACCTTCCTGATCTTCAACGCCTTCAACACGGTGGCGGCGTTCTCGTTCTTCATCGTCGTCTACCACCTGTTCGGTGGCGACACCGCGGCGGCCGGCATCTGGCCCACGCTGTTCGGCAGCATCGGCGCGCTGATCACCACCTTCGCGGTGATTCCCACCGTGGCCTGGATGTCGCGCAGGATGGGCAAGAAGAACGCCTTCATGCTGTCGCAGGGCATCTCGGTCATCGGCTACGTGCTGCTGTGGTTCCTGATGGTGCCGGGCCGGCCCTCCCTGTTCATCATCGCGCTGCCCTTCTTCTCGTTCGGCATCGGTGGGCTGTTCACGCTGATGATGTCGATGACGGCCGATGTCTGCGACCTGGACGAACTGGCCACCGGCAAGCGCCGAGAGGGCATCTTCGGCGCGATCTACTGGTGGATGGTGAAGTTCGGCTTCGCGATCGCCGGTCTGCTCAGCGGTGCGATCATGAGCCTGGTGGGCTTCACGCCTGGCGCACCGGCACAGGCCGCGGGGGCGGTGGATGGCCTGCGGCTGTTCTACTCGGGCGTGCCGATCCTGGGCACGCTGCTGGCCCTGTGGGTGATGCGCGACTACGACCTGGACGAGCAGCGCGCCGCACAGGTGCAGGCCGAGCTGGCGCGGCGCGGCTCAACCAGGGCCGCGGAACCCGGATCCCCTGCGGCTTGAGCACGACGCCTGACCGGCCACCATCAGCAGGCCCGACAGCGTCGACAATCGGCGCATCGTCACCCAAGACCACCGCCGTGAAACTCGCCACCTGAACTGTGCATGAGGGTCCCGAGCGATTCCAGGATGTCCCAGCTTGTCCTGATTGCCCTATACGTGACAACAACTTAGCGTCACACCTTGTCTCGAGAAGTTCCGACCGATTTCTTGAGATCTCGATCGGCTGGGGGTATGGTTGGGGGTACGGATCGATCGATACCCCCATGCTGACAACCCTTCAGATCAAGTCGGCCAAGCCGTCGGAACGTGCCTACAAGCTGGCCGACACAGGTGGGCTGTTCGTTCTCGTCCAGCCCAACGGCTCGAAGCTCTGGCGCTACAAGTTCAGACTGGACGGCGTCGAAGGTCTGCAGGCGCTTGGCGCGTTCCCCGAGGTCACGCTCGCCGACGCGCGGCACGCCCACGCAGAGTCTCGCAAGCTGGTCGCAAAGGGCGTTCACCCCGTCCAAGCGCAACGCGATGACCGCGAGCGCCGTGCCCAGGCAGAACTGCACCGTGTCAAAGGCAGCTTTGGCGCGGTGTGTGCCGACTGGAATGCCGCGACGGGTGCTGACCTTCGGTCGGCGACGGTCCTTCAGCGCAACAGGGAGATCGAGAAGGACCTGACACCCCGCTTCAAGGATCGGCCGATCTCCAGGATCACGCGCCTCGAACTGACCACTGCGCTGAAAGAGGTTGAGGCGCGGGCGCCCGAGGTCGCACGGAATCTGCGCAACTACCTATGGGGCATCTTCGAGTACGCCATCGATTCCGGGCTGATCGCCGACAACCCAGTGCCGCCGGTTCGCGTGCTCCGCAAGAGAAACCAGGGGAATCACCCTGCCCTGTCGCCCGCCTTGCTCGGTGAGTTCCTGCGCAAGCTGGACGCCATCGACACGATCCACGAGCAGACCCGGATCGCGATGCTGCTGGTCGTGTTGACGGCCTGTCGCAAAGCCGAAGTCATCGGAGGCAAGTGGAGCGAGATTGACCTGAAAGCCGCAGAATGGGAGATCCCCGCCAACCGGATGAAGGCTGGCCGCGCACACTGGGTTCCACTGTCGCGACAGTGCTTGGAACTGCTCAACGAATTGCGCGAACTCGTCCCGGTTGGCAGTGTCTACCTGTTCCCCAATCGACGCGATCCCAATCGGCCGATGGCCGATCGAAGTCTCAACGCCCTCATGGAGCGACTGGGCTTCAGCGGCGACGGTACACCGCACGGCATGCGAGCGACCTTCAGCACGAATTTCAATGCGGCCGGCGCGAACGTCGACGTTATTGAACACTGTCTGGCCCATGCCCCTGGCAACCGAGTGCGTGCGGCTTACAACCGACATGCCTATCAGGCTGAGCGGCGCATCATGCTGCAGACATGGGCTGACCGAGTGGACGAACTTCGCGCAAGTCCGCCGGGCACGCAAGTAACTGGTGTGCCGCAGCCAATGATCTGCGAGAGGTCCTGCTGAGGTCACAGCGCGGCGAAGCGTCGATTCGGCCGGGGAGTTCGTCGACCTACGCATCTGGTACAAGCGCGGTAAAGCAGGCGACGTTAGAACTTTGCTCCTACAGACTGGTGCGCGGCAGTCTTAATTATGTCAACTAGCCTGCGAAATAGAGGGTTTACCATTAACTCCGATGTGCAGCTGAGGTCGAGCCAGAATTTCGCTACAGCGGGGTCCCTTTGAATTCAGTGCCAAAAATGACGGTTCGTGCCTGTCCGCACAGTGAGCATTGACGCGAGGTTCGTTTTTCGGCCGCCGCCAAGTGCTTGTCAGGCAACGAGTTTCTGTTGGTCCTCTGATCGGCCGCTGAAGCCCTGTTTGCACGATCGGTTTCAGCCGACGGCGCTTGTTTTCGCTGTCGCCTGTGACGGCAGGATCTGCTGGGCGTAGCGCTCCAGCGGGAAGCGGAAGACGCCACGCAGGTTGATGCCCTCCAACCGTGTGGGTGCCACCCGGCCGATGAGCTCGGGCGGCACGATCTGGCGCCGGTTGGCCCAGCGATCCAGCACGGCCTGCATCTGCGCCGTGTTCCACGCCATCACGATGTTGTCCAGCAAGCTCAACGCATCGGAAACCGCCTGCATCTCGTAGGCGCGCCGGGCCTGCGCTGGGCCGACGCGGCCGGTATAGATCGCTCGCTTCAGCGCATTGACCGCCTCACCGCGATTGAGCAGCCGGCGCAACTCGCGGCGGAAGGCCTCGTTGACAAAGTAGTCGGCCAGGAATGCCGTGCGCAGCAGCTTGCCCAGTTGCACGCCGGCGTCATAAATCGGGTCGCCTCTGGCGGCCGAGCCGAACCGTGCCAGAGCGCTCACGGCGCTGGCATGCCCGCTCGACACCGAGGCCGCCAGGTGGACCAGACTGTCCCAGTGGGCTTCAATGAAAGAGGTGTCGATGCCGGCCTCACAGACCGCAGCGATCTCCTCGGGCACCTTCATGCCGCGCGGCACGAACAGACGTCGCTGCGTGAGCTCCTTGAGCCTGGGACACAGATCGAAGCCCAGCAGCCGGGCCAGGGTCATGGCGAAGTCGGTGTAGCCGTGGGTGTCCACCACCAGTTGCGTCGTCTCGACTCGCTCCTGCCGCACCACCCCCTCGATGGCCGCGCCGGCCTGACGTTCGTTGAGCACGATGGGCTGAGCGTGGAAGATGCCCCAGCGGTCACGCACGTGGCTATAGATGCCGATGGAGGCCGTCTGCCGCCTTGGATCCTGACGCGCCTGCCAAACCCGGCGGCTGGTCTCCAGGCTCATCCGGGATGAACAGCCGCTCCTGACCACGGAAGCTCAACGAATGCTCGACCCAGACAGAGCCATTGCGAACGGCGCGGCGCAAGGCCAACAGCGTGGCCACCTCCAGCGCCCGGAATGCCCGCTCCCGGTCGGCGTCGGCGATGTCCTGGCGCCAAGCCGCTCCCAGCCGTGCCGCCGTGAAGTCCTCCGGCAGGATCTTGTCGCCGCTCGCGTACTGCGTGCGCAAGGTGTCCAGTGCTTGCAGTGCAGGATGTTCACCCGTGGCCTTCCAGCTCAGGCTGCTGACGGCGACCAGGAGCGAGCGCACAGGGACGATGGTGGCGATCAGTTGCCGACGGATGCCCGACGCTCGACTCGGCGCCTTCTGTGCACGCCTGGCGGCAACCAGCTCAAGCAGCCTGGTGCGCAGTTCGACCGCAGCGGATTCGTCCTCGACCAGGTCCGTCAAATCCTCCAACAGCAATTGGTACTGCCTTGACCAGTCGACGGCGGCACCCGCCTCGTCGGCGCATTGGCGCCAGAAATCAGAAACGCGGCGCTGGAACATGAGGATGAACTGGTTCGTTGCCGTGAGCGGGCATTAACGCAGGAAGCAGGCCGACTCGACGGCTCGTGCCGGCTCCGTGATGCGCTCGCTGACCGAGGGCGGACGTGTGGACATGCGCCAGGCGTAGCGGCGCACCAGGGTGTCGTTGAGCTCGCTCAGGTGGCGATCCAGGCCCAGCTCTTTGAGGAAGGCGATGCGCTCGTGCACTTCAGCGATCTGGCGCGTGTAATGCTTGGCAGGCGTGCTCCACAACCAGCTCTGACAGTGCTGGCCATCCGGCCGGCACGGAGATTCGGACGGATGCCGCAGTGGTGGCTTCGAGATCGGCAAGTGCCGCAGCCACCAGGGCACGAATGACGCGCTCGTGCACGATGATCAGCCGGTGCTCGTACAGCCAGTGGCGCGCCCGCAGCAGCAGTCGCTCCTAGTAGGCAGTGTGCGCCACTTCGTCGCGCAGTTCACGCACAAGCGCGCGGCGTTGGTGTTCGCTCATCCAGGCAAAGCCCAGGACCTCGCAAGCCTGTCGCTGGTGGTCGAACAGGGTGCGGCCTCGGGTGTACAGCGCACGCAACGAGGCCAGATCGGGCGTCTCGATGTCCAGCAGTTGGCCCAAGTGGCGCAGCAAGGCCACTGGCACGGCACGAACGCTGTTCAATGGCCACCCGCTCATGCGCAGGAAGCCGATGTGCAGCGCCAGGCCGAGCTTGTGCTGGTCACCCCGGCGCCGCTCGATCAGCTCTTGTTCGGAGGGGCTGAAGCTGAAGAAGGCCTGCAGCTCAAAAGCAGAGATCTCGCGCGGCAGCTCACGCAGGCCCAGATAAGGTGCTTGCCAGCCCTGCATCGCCGCCGCTCCCCAAGAGTCGAAAGGCAGCCAAAGATACGCGAGGCCAGACCGAACAGCAAATCCAGTGGTATCAACGACTTACCGCTCAGGGCCCGCGCCGTTGCTGGGCAAACGAACCGTCAACTTTTTTGCACCGAAATCAAAGGGCCCCCGCGTTGGCCGGCGTGATCTTCAGCTCTCGGTTGAGCTTGTAGCGCCCATCCACGTTGCCGTGCAGCTTGTAGCCGTAGAAGGCCTTGCCGTGCTAAATCGTCCAGGGTGTGGGCCAGGCGCTTGGCGCTCTAGCCTTCCGGCGCATCGCCACGGTTGAGCGCCTCGCGTTCCTTGGCGTTGGCTTGCGCAATCGGGGCCTGCACGATGCTGGCGTCCACGATCTGACGGCCACGCGGAATCAGGCAATGCTGCTGCAGTTGCTGGCTCAGGGTCTCGAAGATGGCCTTGCCACCCAATCCACCTTGGGCCAGCCGCTGGCGAAACGCTCACAGTGTGCGGGCATCACGGATGCGCAGCACGCCGTCAAGTCGGCAGAAGCGCTGGAAGCTCAGCCGGTCAAGCACCTGATGTTCGCACTGTTCATCGGACAGGTTGTACAGGCCCTGCAGAAACACCATGCGCACCAGCGCTTCGGTGGGGTACGGCGGACGCCCACCCCTTGCTGCGGTCGGCCCTCGGGCATGCAGCGTCCACCGCTGCGGCCATCTCCGAGAAGTCGATCAGCTTGTCCATCGCCGCGAACGTCTGCACGTAGCCTTCGAGCTTGGCTTTGCGCCGGCGCACCAGGACCAGGTCCTCTGGGGCCTCTTCGGGGAAGAGGCTAAAGGGCTTGATGCGCGGCGTGAACATCTCGCCATGTTGCCGCAGCCTACGCCGCACGTGCGCGCGAAGGCTCGGCCATTAGAAGCACCCAAGAGGCGCGTGGCCTCATGCTGACGCGTCGCCGGTCGAGCGCCCAGCAATGATCACACGCCAGTCCGCGCCGGTGCGCGCCGTGAGTGTCTGTTTGATTCCATGCGCCAGCTGCCCGAGGCGATCATTGTCCAGCTCGTCGCCGTCCCGCAGCTGGGTATAGAGCGTGTGTGTCTCTCCGACTCTTTCGTAGCGATAAACTGGAAAGGCCCCCGCTTCCTGCAGTCCGACCGGAAACTGCGAATACACCGGGGTCCGCTGCAGGGCGGGATGCTCATCGAGAATGTCGTAGATTTCGTACTCGCCGATTACCCACGCGACGCCGGCAAGCACCGATCGGTCGATCCGACCTAGTAATTCCATGCCCGGTCTGCCTGTCGGGCACGCTGATGCGAACAGCCGCACCGCGTCGCCGGTAGCGTAGCGGACGAATGGGACGGCCTGCATGAACGGATAGTAGCCAGTGATCACGAGCCGTCCGACGCCGTCGGCAATCGGACGTCCAGTCTCGAAGGAAATCACCTCCGCGTAGCCGTACGGCTCAAGATGGTACCGTCGGCAGTGCAAGCACCGCCACGCGCCCACAATCGCCTCGCTGAGGCCGAATCGGTCGATCAAGTCGACGCCCCAAAAGCGCTCGATTTGCCGCCGCGCGTGGGCAGTGACGTATTCACTGGTCGACTGGAGTGTCAACAGCCGGGGCAGCACGGCCGCGTCGACCGACTGCTCGAGATACGCCGTCAAGCGTCGCACGGAGATGAGTCCGCCGCCGATGCCGGAGATTCGGTTTTCACGTGAATCGTGCACGTACGTCCGCATCAGCAGTTTGGCCGCGGTTTTGAGGCCGCTCAATGTGGTTACGCTGACGGGAATGAAGTGATACTGGGAAGGGAACTCGAGCACACGCCCATGCCACGGCGTCACCAGTCGCAACGCGAAGCGCTTGTCCGCCCGTTGCCTCGGCGGGGACATCGTCGATACGAACTCGTGGAGGTAGCGCTGTTCCTCTTCGCAGCGTTCGATGATGAGCGGCTCGCCGGAGGTCGTACCGCTAGTGAAGGTGGCGAAGGCGAAATTCGCCGTTGGCGTGCGGATCTCGTCGATGTGACGCGAGATGTCGTCGCGGTTCATGATCGGAATCGACTCGAATTCCTCGATCGGCACCAGGCTGCCGCTGTTCGATAGACCCGGAAGCGACCGTCGATAGAACGGCGACGAGCGCGTCGCCCATTGGAGCGCCTCGTGCACCATCCGGTGATGCAGTTGTATCCCGAGCTCGGGGACCGCCTGACGCATGCGGCCCGCCAAGGCGAAGTAGCTAGCCAGCCGTGGCGCGATCGACGTGACATCCATCGAAGGGTCACGAAGGTGCGCCATGGCGACCTTCGCCATTTCGAGGAGTGCGTCACTCATGGGCTAGCGGTTAGTTGATGTCGGCGAGGAACCGCTTGATGGCGCCGACGACGGTCGGGCAACACACACCTCTGTTCGGGTCGCAGATCACGACATCACGAGGCAGCGGCTGCGGAAATTCGCTCGGCTCGTCGTCAATGACGAGCCACGACTTAGGACGGACCCTATGAACCGTCCGGAGAATGGACTCCCATCGGCCCTCGCCGACCGTAACGCCGGCGAGTCTGCGGCCAAGCGGTCCGAGCATGATGCCAAGCTCCTCAACGCTCCTTACGTGCCGCCATGACGAGTGAATGTAGATGGCAACGTCGTCGGCAGGAACGATCACGCTCTCAAGCAGTATCGACCAGCGGAACAGGCCGCGACCTGCGATTTCGGCGCTCGCAGGCGTGGGTGTCCTCAAGAGCTCTGCCACCGCCCTTCTCGGGTGCAGGACTCCGTCGATGTCGAGGAAGATCACTTGCACGAACGAGCGGCCTCCTAGGCCGAGACAAGTCGCCAGAGATTACGCAGCAATACCGTGCCGTCTGCCAAGGAAATGGTTAGCCAAGCCGACCCGCCCACAAGGATGCCTCGGCGAGCCGTCAGGCGCCCGCCCGGAAATCACGCGCCCGTGTCTAGCACGGGAAGATGCAGCAAACCGATGGGGACCTTGACGTTCAGCGATTTGTCCAGTACCTGAACAAATCGTGCCGGGTACTTTCTCTGAAGCTCAATGAGCTCCGGCAGGGACATTTTCTCGACACTCTTGGATTCGTACAACCGGCCGGCACCCGCCTCTTCGTCCTCGTCCTGTTGCATCGTGAGCTCCTGTCGAATTGATGGCATCGCAAACCGACTCCGGCTGAATTATAGCCCTGACAATGGTTGGGGTGCAACCTCCTTGTGCCCGCTCTGCGTGGGGGCGCCGCCACCCTGCGGAACCTTGCCTTGGCTTAGGGAAGGTCTGCACAAAGCCCGCCCGAGCATTGCAATGCGCTGAACCGTTGGGAATGTGATGCCGCCAGCCTTGGATTCGCACGAGTCGGCAGCCTCAGGGCTGAGGAATCGTCGGTGGCGAGAGCCATTTGGCGGGCTGCGGACACACTCATGCCATCGCTCCGAGGAGTTTGCGCCGCACAAGCCACAGGTTGGCCAGCGCAAACAGCGTGTGCAGCTGCGCCGTTTTCTTGGCCAAGCCGCGGTAGCGAACCTTGGCATGCCCGAACTGACGTTTGACCACACGGAAGGGATGTTCAACCCGCGCCCTGATACCGGCCTTCACGCGCTCCAGTTGCTCGACCAATCGATCCATCGGATCGCTGGGGTCCAGCGTCTTGCGCAAGCCCGGTCGCATGGCGATGTGCCAGGTCACGTCGTCGCGGGCATCGGGCCGTTTGCCTGCGCCTTGGTATCCAGCGTCTGCAAAGACGTCGTGGTCGCTGCTTCGCACCAGGCTGTTGGCCTCAATGACATCGTTGACCGCACCACTCGTGCCCTTCACGGTGTGGACCAGACCCGACTCGATGTCCAAGCCGATGTGGCACTTCATACCGAAGTACCACTGCTGGCCCTTGCGGCTTTGCTTCATCTCCGGGTCGCGCTCACCGCTGCTGTTCTTGGTCGAACTCGGCGCCGCAATCAAGGTGGCATCCACCACCGTGCCGCTCCTGAGCATCACGCCCTTGGCGCTGAGCAGGTCGTTAACAGTCTGCAGGATCTGGGCAGCCAGCTTGTGCTTCTCCAGCACATGCCGGAAGCGCAGGATCGTGCTCTCGTCGGGCAGCCGCTCGTCCCAGCCTTCCAGGCCTGCGAACTCGCGAAACACCGGCATATCGTGCAGTGCCTCTTCCATCGCCGGGTCGCTCAGCGCGAACCACTGCTGCATGAAGTGAATGCGCAACATGGTCTCGGGCGAGAACGGCGGGCGACCACGCTTGCCTTCAGGGAGGTACGGCGACACCAAGGCCACCAGCTCAGCCCAGGGCACGACCTTCTCCATCTCCTCCAGGAACTCCCTGCGCCGCGTTCGCTTGGCCGTCACTCCCGGGCCCAGGCTGTGCTGTTTCATGGACCCAATCGTCTCAGGGCTTCACGTCGGCGCCAAGCACGGCGTGGGGCGATTTATGCAGACCTTCCCTAAGTGTTCTGGACCTCGGGCTCAGGCAAGCGATTGACGCCACGCCGTCGCAGCAGTCGGTCCAGCGCCGAGCGGCTCATCGCCGGTTCGATGAACTCACGCACCACCGCCAGCAAGTCGTCCAGCGACAGGCGCAGGTGCGTGCGAAGGTAGACGACGATCTCTTCCTGGCCGACGTTGAGCGTGGTCTGCAGCCGATGCGGCGTGTGGCTGCCGTCTTCGACCGTCGTGCGCTTGCGCCACTTGCGGATGGTGAACTTGCCCACGCCGAAGCGCTGCACCAACTCGGCCTCGGTGCCTTGCGCCTGCTGAATCGCCAGCCTGGTGGCCGGCGTGGTCGTCGCGTTCTTGTGCAAGCTGATCAGCATCATGGCCTCCGCTGCTTCAAGTCTGCCAGCAAGCCCTTCAGGACTTCCCGGCCCACAAGGATCGCATATCGGCTGCCGAGGAGCCAATCATCCGGGACACGACAGCTATTGAATGGGCTCATTCTTTGGCAATCGCAATCGCTCCAACCAAACGGCAACGCCGCGCAAGCTTTCGAGATCGTCTGCCGCCGCAAGCTTGACCATGTGGTTGATTTCGTCTGAAGAATACAGCAATGGTAGGTAGCGCGAGAGCGCTGTGCATAGCTCGCGCCGGTACACCTCGCCGACGGCGATGGCGAAGCCGCCGGTTAGCAAGATTACATCTGGCGCGTCGAACAGTACGACGACATGAAGCGCCTGAGCGAGATACTTAATTGAGCGCTGCAGAATTTTGCAGACGAAGACGTCGCCGGCCTGAATGCAGGCGACCGCGACTTCGTTTAACCGGACGTCGTCGATCGTGTCGATGGCTGCCCCGCCTTTAGCGAGCGTCGACCACAGCAACGACGCCTTGTACGCTTGCCCCCCGCTGGCGATCGCGGCGTTATGTCGGAGCAAACGGGCAAAGCCGACGCCCGAGGCGTAGTTGCCTAGGATGCCAGGCAGCAGTCCATTGGCGTTCCTCAGTGCCTCCGGTCCCTCGTCGACGACCGCAAGACCGATCTCGCCGTTGCGGCCGCTGCCTTCCATGACGACGCGTCGTTCGACCCTGTCGTAGATCTTGGATCCGATGCCACTGCCGACGCTGAGCGTTAGCACGGTACGCTGATCGGTGAAGCACGAGTCCTCACCATGGCGGATGGCAGCGGCCGTCAAATCGTTGAGAACGTCTACTCGCAAGCCCAACCGGGCGGAGAGTGCGGGGGCCGCGAGATCGCTTGCGCCGTCGCCCCAGATAGCATTCGTACGACCAATATCGCCATGCGCCGACACCAAGCCAGGAAAGCAAAGGCCGCATCGGGTGATGGATGGCCACAAGTTGCGCTTCGCGCGAACCAACTCAGCGAGCCACCTGATCCACTCCTCTTTGCGCGCCTCTGGTACGTTCCCGCACAACGCGCGCGTATCGATCGTCCTTACGCGCTCGATGTCGACAAACGATCCCCCACATGAGACGCCGAAGCGACTGAAGGTGTAACCGACATCGATGCAAAGCTGGTAGTCCGGCGAAAGTACCATTTTTCCTCCGGAAGGGGGGCGGGGTGGACTCGCTGAAGCTGCTTCTCGCAGACAAGGACGTCGGATTTACCCCGACGGTGGATTTGACCACCAAGTTGATGGACACGCGACAGCGCCGGATGCCGGATTCGGCAGCCTACAAGAGGGTCCTGATCGGAAGCGGCGCCGGTGCCTGCTTCGGATGGCGCTGCTCTAAAGGTGGTCTGGTAGCTTCAGCGGCATGCGGCGCCGTCGCATCCACGCTGGCTGGCAAGCTGTTCGATCAGCTGAATCTGCGAAGTTCGCCGCTTGCCCTCATCGAAAACCTACGCGAAAATGCGGCTCCGACTATGCGGGAAATCCAGGACTTGCTGCGGCAGTGTGATTCCTTGGTGTCATTGAAGGCCACGCGGATGAGTTGCTTTGGCGTGAGGTGATTTGCGCTCAAGCGGCAGCTTTGGGGCAACGCGATGCGGGGATTGGATGTTGCTTTGCGGGGGCGACTCCGCCGGCTCCGATGCGGAGTGAGGCCTCAATCCACAAAACCTAAGCCATGCCACCCCTTGTAAGCGTACCGCGCATGAGGTATGAGATGGTTAGGCGGCCGAGATCGGGGGCGTCCCGGTAGGCAGCGTTGGGTGTTGGCGGCAATCTGGCGGGTGGTTTGGGCGATCATCTAGCACCTTGGCGGCCACGTCGATGATCAGTGCCTGCTGGCTCAGGCACTGCGGTGATGATCGGCGTGGTCATGGGGAGCCAGATCTCACTCGCTCGCGATTGAAGTGAGGTAAGCGTCCGGCGAACCCGTCTTGAACTCTGCTGGGCGGCCGGTCACGATAGTGTCCACCAAGGAGGGCGGATTCAACCGATCGATGCAACACACTATGACCGCCTGGCGGAAGGAGTGTTGCGATGAAGCAGCGACCTCGGA
>NZ_JAGQDD010000056.1:0-967 GCF_018069845.1 Ideonella alba | reverse complement strand
CACATCTGCTCGAGGCTGCGCGTGGCCTGCCAGCCCAGCAGCTCGCGCGCCCGCGTGGCGTCGGCGTAGTAGCTGGGCAGATCACCGGGCCGGCGATCGACGATCTGGTACGGGATGGGCCGGCCGGCGGCCTGGCCGAACGCGCGCACCAGGTCGAGCACGCTGTAGCCCACGCCGGTGCCCAGGTTGACGGTGACGGAGCGCTGCTCGCCCAGCAGGTATCGCAGCGCGGCCACATGACCCTCGGCCAGGTCCATCACGTGCAGGTAGTCGCGCACACCGGTGCCGTCCGGCGTGTCGTAGTCGCCGCCGAAGACCGACAGGAACGGCCGTCGGCCCACCGCCACCTGCTGCACATAGGGCATCAGGTTGTTGGGCACGCCGCGCGGGTCCTCGCCGATGCGCCCGCTCTCGTGCGCCCCCACCGGGTTGAAGTAGCGCAGCCAGGCGATATGCCAGGACGGGTCGGCGGTCTCCAGGTCGCGCAGGATCTGCTCGCCCATCAGCTTGGTGCGGCCGTACACATTCATCGCGTCCAGCGGGTGCGCTTCGGTGTAGGGCAGGAACTGCGGCGTGCCGTAGACCGTGGCGCTGGAGCTGAAGACGAAGGTCTTGACACCGGCCCGGGCCATCGCCTGGCAGGTGCTGACCAGGCCGCCCAGGTTGTTGGCGTAGTACTTCAGCGGCTCGGCCGCCGACTCGCCCACCGCCTTGAAGGCGGCGAAATGCACCACCGCGTCGATCGCGTGCTCGGCGAACACCCGGTCCAGCGCGGCGCCATCGGTGACGCTGGCCTGCACGAAGACTGGCTCGCGGCCACCCAGTTCGGCCAGTCGGCGCAGCACCTCGGGCGAGCTGTTGGAGAAGTCATCCAGGCCCACCACCTCGAAGCCGGCCGACCACAGGGCCAGCCAGGTGTGAGAGCCGATGTAGCCGGTGGCACCGGTGAGCAGGACGCGTGGCATGG
>NZ_JAGQDD010000055.1:0-1048 GCF_018069845.1 Ideonella alba | reverse complement strand
GTGGTGCTTGAGCATGGCGTTCATGATGGTGAGCAACTTGCGCATGCAGGCGGTGAGCGCGACCTTGGCGGGCTTGCCTTGGGCACGCAGGCGTTGATAGAACTCGCGCAGCACCGGATTGCATCGGATGCCTGCGACCGTGGCCATGTAGAGGATGCGACGCACCTGTGCGCGGCCACCCCAAATCACGCGCGCGCCGCGGTGAGTGCCGCTGTCGCGGTTGAAGGGCGCAAGGCCCACGAGTGCGGCGATCTGTCGACGCTTGAGCGAGCCCAGCTCCGGCAGCCAGGCCAGCATGGCAGCACGGGTGAGCGAGCCCACGCCGGGAATCTGCTTGAGCAGGTCGTCCTTGTCGCGCCAGGCGTTGGAGGTGCGCAGCGCGTGGGTCAGATCAATGTCCAGGCGGGCGATGCGCTCATCGAGCCAGGCGATGTGCTCACGCAGGCTGGTGCGCTGCACGCTGGAAGCGCGCGCCACACGAAGCTTTTCCTGCACCCGCATCTCGACGAGTTGGCGCCGGCGGGCCAGCAGATCACCCAGCGCGCGCGTGTCCTCGTCGGGCAGCGGGCGCACCTGCGGACGAATGGCTGCCGCGAACGCGGCCAGCACCATCGCGTCAATGCGATCGGTCTTGGCCAGGCGACCGCAGGCCTTGGCGTAGTCGCGCACCTGGCGGGGATTGACCACCGCCACGGGCAAGCCCGCCGCGGCCAGTGCGCTGGCCAGCCTGGTTTCCAGGCCGCCAGTGGCCTCCATGACGATGAGCGTGGGCGGCTCGGATCGCAGGCGATCGAGCAGTCCCGCAATGGCCTCGTCCGAGTAATCCAGGCGCTGCGTCTGAGCGCCCAGCCACGCGAGATCAAGCCAGTCCTTGGCCACATCAATGCCGACAAAGGATTCAGAGGTGTTCATTCCAGTACCCTGCCTTGCAAGAATCCGGGCTCCAATGGGCCCCATCAACTGTTCGGGCTACAAGAACGAGCGACTCGACGCCCCGCGCTAACGTGCGGGCTGGTGAGCCCAAGGCTTCAACGGGCTGTCGAGTCGT
>NZ_JAGQDD010000054.1:0-1057 GCF_018069845.1 Ideonella alba | reverse complement strand
ACCAGCGGCGCCATCGCCCACCTGGGCAAGGACAACGAGAACGGCGCGCGCATGGCGATCGACGAGCTCAATGCCAAGGGCGTGATGATCGGCGGCAAGAAGGCCAAGTTCGAGCTGCTGGCTGAAGACGACGCGGGCGATCCCAAGCAAGGCACCGCCGCTGCCCAGAAGCTGGTCGACAGCAAGGTCAACGGCGTGGTGGGCCACCTGAACTCGGGCACCTCGATCCCCGCCTCCAAGGTCTACTCCGACGCCGGGATCCCGCAGATCAGCCCGTCGGCCACCAACCCCAAGTTCACCCGCCAGGGCTACAAGACCACCTTCCGCGTGGTGGCCGATGACGTGCACCTGGGTGGCACGCTGGGCCGTTATGCCGTCGAGCAGCTCAAGGGCAAGGTCATCGCCGTGATCGACGACCGCACCGCCTACGGCCAGGGTGTGGCCGATGAGTTCGAGAAGGGCGTCAAGGGCAAGGGCGGTGCCATCGCCAAGCGCGAGTTCACCAACGACAAGGCGACCGACTTCACCGCCATCCTGACCAACATCAAGGCCGTCAAGCCCGACGTGGTCTTCTTCGGCGGCATGGACGCCGTGGCCGGCCCGATGATCCGCCAGATGAAGCAACTGGGCATCAACGCCAAGTTCATGGGCGGCGACGGCATCTGCTCGAGCGAGCTGCCCAAGCTGGCTGCGGGCGCGATGGCCGACGGCCAGGTGGTGTGCGCCGAGGCCGGTGGTGTCGAGGGCGAGCAGAAGGCCGGCATGGAGAAGTTCCGCGCCGACTTCAAGAAGAAGTTCAACGCCGACGTGCAGGTCTACGCGCCGTACGTGTACGACGCGACCAACGTGCTGGTGGCCGCGATGGTCAAGGCCGGCTCGGCCGACCCGGCCAAGTACCTGCCGGCGCTGGCCGCGACCTCGGGCTACAAGGGCGTGACCGGCACCATCTCGTTCGACGAGAAGGGTGACGTCAAGAACGGCGCGCTGACGCTGTACACCTACAAGGGTGGCAATCGCGACCAGATCGCCGTGGTGCGCTGATCCTTCGGGTCACCAC
>NZ_JAGQDD010000053.1:0-1143 GCF_018069845.1 Ideonella alba | reverse complement strand
ACGAATCGGCGACACCGGAGCGCAATGAAGTCAAGAAGCTTAGTTAGGCACACCTTGACGCCTAACCCCTCGCTGGAACCGACGCCCACCGGCATGGCACTTGGCCCGCTTCCCGGCTTAGGTCATCATCCGTACAGCGGGCCAAGCACCATGCCGGCGTGCGCGGCTCAGCTCGAACGTTAGATGGCAATGCAGATTCCACCGCCCGAAAGCTCATCTGTCTGGCGCATCGCTGGGTGGGTCTCGTTCGCGTTAACGGTTGCGCTCTTTATGTTTGTCAGTTCTCGCGCTGGCATGAGGTGGCTAGGCGTCGTCATGCTGGTCGGAGCAGCCGTCCAAATCATCCAGCGGCGCTTCGCTTACGGGTGGGAAGGCCGAGCGCCTTCTGGCTACATCACTGGAATTCCGGCTGTGCTTTTGGGCCTTCTGATTGGCGCGCTTGGCCTGGCCATGCTCGCCAAGCCGGATTTCATGCTTGTTCTCTTCGGCTGGGATGGCCAATGAGCCATCTAACCTCTCATTCCAGCGGACCGCCTTCGGCGGCAGCTGAATTCCAACGTTAGGCGTCACAACACACACGTCATGTCGCGCCCAAGCATCGAAGAACTGCCGCACCTCTGGCTGGAGGATGGCTCGTACCGCGACGTCTATGTGCTCGGCACATCGCTGTCAGACTGGCGCGAACTCTCGAAATTGGCGTGCGAGTTCCCACACACCTATCAGAGAGACGGAGTTGATCGTCCGCTCCCGAACGCGTCCGCCGTTTTCGGTGATCGGGCGCACACACACCTGTTGTCCATTCGAGTTGGGAACGCAACCGTCAACTGCCACTACTTCGCGTCCAGCGAGATCGAACTCGACGTTGATCCCCGAGAGGTGCGTAGCTCAGAGGACCATGACGCGATACTCTTGTTTGTGGAGCGCCTGTCCGCAGCAACTGGTAAGCCCGCTCGGATAACCGACGAGAACTTAGAGAACAGTGTGCACCTCGAGTTCGATCCGAATTCCAGCGCGTGGCGCGTTGGGCGGTGACGCCTAACCCCTCGCTGGAACCGACGCCCACCGTCATGGCACTTGGCCCGCTTCCCGGCTTAGGTCATCATCCGTACAGCGGGCCAAGCGCCATGCCGGCGTGCGCGGCTC
>NZ_JAGQDD010000052.1:0-1179 GCF_018069845.1 Ideonella alba | reverse complement strand
GGAAGGTCTGCATAAATCGCCCCACGCCCTGCTTGGCACCGACGTGAAGCCCTGAGACGATAGGGTCCATGAAGCAGCACAGCCTGGGCCTGGGAGTGACGGCCAAGCGAACGCGGCGCCGGGAGTTCCTGGACGAGATGGAGAAGGTTGTGCCGTGGGCCGACCTGGTGGCCTTGGTGTCGCCGTACCTGCCTGAAGGCAAGCGGGGCCGCCCGCCGTTCTCGCCCGAGACCATGCTGCGCATCCACTTCATGCAGCAGTGGTTCGCGCTGAGTGACCCAGCGATGGAAGAAGCGCTGCACGATATGCCAGTGTTTCGCGAGTTCGCGGGCCTGGAAGGCTGGGACGAGCGGCTGCCTGACGAGAGCACGATCCTGCGGTTCCGGCATGTCCTGGAGAAGCACAAGCTGGCCGCCCAGATCCTGCAGACCGTCAACGACCTGCTGAGCGCCAAGGGCGTGATGCTCAAGAGCGGCACGGTGGTAGATGCCACGTTGATCGCCGCGCCCAGTTCGACCAAGAACAGCAGCGGTGAGCGCGACCCGGAGATGAAGCAAAGCCGCAAGGGCCAGCAGTGGTACTTCGGTATGAAGTGCCACATCGGCGTGGACATCGAGTCGGGCTTGGTTCACACGGTCAAGGGCACCAGTGGCGCTGTCAACGACGTCATCGAGGCCAACAGCTTGGTGCGCAGCAGCGACCGCGAAGTCTTTGCCGACGCGGGCTACCAAGGCGCTGGCAAGCGCCTCGACGCCCGCGACGATGTGACCTGGAACATCGCCATGCGGCCTGGCAAGCGCCGCATGCTGGACCTGGCCAAGCCCATCGAGGCGCTCACCGAAGAACTGGAGCGGGTAAAGGCCGGGATCAGAGCACGCGTCGAGCATCCGTTCCGAGTGGTCAAGCGCCAGTTCGGACACATAAAGGTGCGCTACCGCGGCCTGGCCAAGAACACGGCGCAACTGCACACGCTGTTTGCACTGGCCAATCTGTGGCTGGTGCGGCGCAAACTCATCGGAGCGCAGGCATGAGTGCGTCCGCAGTTCGCGATAACGGCCTTGCCGATGCCTCATTCGGGGCTGATGACCTGCGAGAGCGGGTGAATCCGGGGCTGGCAGCATCACATTCCGACCTGATCAGGGCATCAGCACGCCGTTCGGTGTGTTGTGCAGACCTTCC
>NZ_JAGQDD010000051.1:0-1214 GCF_018069845.1 Ideonella alba | reverse complement strand
TGTATCGACCCAGCAGAACCTGCTCAGCTCAAGCCGCTATTGCATAAGCCTCAGCGGGGGTCCTCATGTTCAGCGCCTGATGAGGGCGCCGGTGGTTGTAGAAATGGATCCAGTCGCCGATCAGGCGGCTGGCGTGCTGCAGTGACTCGAAGCGGTGCCGATGGACGCACTGCTCCTTGAGGGTGCGGATGACGCGCTCGACCAGGCCGTTCTGCTCCGGGCTGTGGGGCGTGATGAACTCCTGCTTCAAGCCGTAGCTGCTCACCAGTGCCGTGAAGCTGCGGCTGGTGAAGACCAGGCCGTTGTCTGATCGCAGCAGGAACGGCGCCGGCACCCGGCCCAGTGTGCCGAAGCGGGCAATCAAGGCTTGCTCCAGCGCTGACTCGGCGGTTTTGGATCGGCCGCTGCGCGACAGGTGCCAACCAAGCAGTTCCCGGCTGTGACAGTCGATCACCAGCGCCATCGTCGTCCAGCCATCCCGCCCTGCCCAGACGCGACACATGTCCGTGGCCCAGCGCTCGTTGGGCGCCTGGGCCACTGAAGGCAGCACCTGGATGCGGGGCCTGAAGCCCACGGGCCGTCGTCGGACCTGCCAGCCCTTGAGTTGGAAGATGCGCTGCACCGTGTTCTTGTTGAACCCCAGCAGATGCGCCACCGTGCGGTAGCCGAACGAGGGGTTCTCCTCGATCATGGCCTTGATCGGCTGAACAAGCCGCTCCTGCACCTTAGGCGCTGCCTTGACTGGGCGGTAGTACACCGTGCGCCGCGGCACGTCGAACCACCTGCACAGCTTGCTGATCGAGACGGTGATGCCGTCGGCCTGCAGTCCCTGGTGGATCGTCTCGATCACTTCTCGTCCTCGCCCAGCAGGGACTGCAATTTTTTTCGCGCACGCAGCTCCAGCATCGCCTCGCCGTAGGCCTCCTGAAGCTCCTTGAGCTGGCGCTCGTACTGCTCGCGCACATCCTGCGGGTTGGCCTTCAGGGCGTTCTCCATGCCCCGGCGGCCATCCTCCATCCAGCTCTCGATCTCCGAGGGCGGTAGGTCATAGGTGCGGCTGGCCTCGGCAACGCTGGTCTTGCCCTGGATGATCTCCAGCACCAACGCCGTCTTGCGCTTGGCCGTCCAGCGCTTGATCTCTTCGTCCATCAACGTACTCATGATGTCGTCCTTTCGACATTAACACCTGAGCAGGTTCTCACTGGGTCGATACA
>NZ_JAGQDD010000050.1:0-1226 GCF_018069845.1 Ideonella alba | reverse complement strand
GGCGGATTCAACCGATCGATGCAACACACTATGACCGCCTGGCGGAAGGAGTGTTGCGATGAAGCAGCGACCTCGGATCTACTACACGGATGCCCAGAAGGCCCAGATGTGGGCACGCTGGAAAGAAGGCTGGTCGCTGCAGCAGATCGCCCAGCTGTTTGACCGGGCACATTCGTCGGTGCAGCGCATTCTTGCTGAGTCAGGCGGGATCGCGCCGCGTCAGCGGCACCGCTCACGGTTGGCTTTGTCGCTGGGCGAGCGCGAGGAGATCTCGCGGGCCATGGCCGTAGGTCATTCCATTCGATCGATCGCAGTTCGAATCGGCAGGGCGCCGTCGACGGTCAGCCGTGAAGTCAACCGCAACGGCGGGCGGATTGGCTACCGCGCAACCCAGGCGGACGAGGCGGCCCTGGAGCGAGCGCATCGCCCCAAGCGCTGCAAACTGACCGAGAACGCTGCGTTGGCGAACATCGTGTCCGACAAACTGCGCAAGCTGTGGTCGCCAGAGCAGATCGCAGGATGGCTCAAGCATACTTATCCGGACGATCAGAGCCTACATGTGTCACACGAGACCATCTACCGCAGTCTCTACATTCAGGCACGCGGCGCCTTGAAGAAGGAACTGCTGGAGCACTTGCGGCGCACCCGTGCCATGCGCCGATCACGCCACCACACGCAGAAGACTGAAGGCCACGGTCAAATCGTCGGCGCCGTCCCCATCAGCGAGCGGCCCCCCGGAGTCGAGGATCGCGCAGTGCCTGGCCATTGGGAAGGTGACTTGCTGTTCGGCAGTCGAGGCAGCCAGATAGCTACGTTGGTCGAACGCCAGACGCGGTACGTGATGCTGGTGAAGGTGGCCGGCAAGGATACCGAGACCGTTGTCAATGCGCTGATCCACCACGCCCGCGCGCTGCCCCAAGAACTCTACAAGTCGTTGACCTGGGATCGCGGCAAGGAACTGGCCGATCACAAGCGCTTCACGCTGGCCACTGACATCCAAGTCTACTTCTGCGATCCGCGCAGTCCATGGCAGCGCGGCAGCAATGAGAACACAAACGGGCTTCTGCGACAGTACATGCCCAAGGGCATCGACATCTCGGGCTACTCACAAGACGTGCTCAACTCGTTGGCCCGAAAATTGAACGAGCGGCCGAGGAAGACCCTCGGCTTCAGGACGCCGGCTGAGATGTTCAGCCAGACCGTTGCATTGACCAGTTGAATCCGCC